>NZ_JBQKEF010000020.1:0-30932 GCF_052121455.1 Collinsella sp. LCP19S3_D3
CGGTGAGCCCGGCGCCGCGAAGCGCCCTGGCCCTCTCCACCATTCTCCTACTGTATGCCATGCGGACTCCGTTCCGGACCTCAACGGTCCAACTTTTTGTCCGCAGTCCCGGGCTTCGAAATGAAACGCGCCTTTATGTCCGAGCTCGCCATCGTTCGCACGCTTGTCCCAAGCATAGCGGGCGTCGGCCTGTTCATATTCGTTGTGCTGACCCTCGCCAACACGTCAGGTGGCGACTCTGGCACAAGTGCCGGCGCCTGCGCGCTCAGCGCCATGTCGCCTATCATGGTCATGAGCTCGCTGGCAGGCTTCGACAATCAAAACGGATGGGAGCGTTATCGGGCAACGCTGCCCCTCTCGCGCAAAGACATCATCTGCGCACGCTACCTGAGCATCGTTGTCTTCTCGGCCGTCATGACGTGCGCCGCCACGCTTTTGAGTATCGTCGCCATCCCGCTCTTCAACAGCGCGGGCATTCCTTCGACGGGACAGACGGTCTTTGAAATCGCAATCGCCTCGGCAGCATCGATGCTTATCTCCCTCATGATGGTATTCTTGGCGCAGCCGCTGTTCTTTCGATTTGGACACATGGAGGCGCTGCGCCTATCCGTTGGCCTGTTTGCCCTGCTCGGATGCCTTGCCATGGCCACGTTGAGCTCATCCAACCCCATCAGCAACTGGCTCATGTCGATTGCCGGGGCGAATCCCGATCCCACCGTCCTTGGCTGTCTGTGCGCAGGAACTGCAGTACTGGCGCTCCTGCTATTTACAATCAGCTGCACCATCAGCATCAAGGTCTATCGAGCACGCGACCTGTAGCCACGCGTGTCTCAATCTACGAAGGACGCGATCGCCGCCCCTCCCCGCAAATCCGTGACAAACGGCATATCCCGGCACGCCCGTGACGTTTTACAATATAAACGTCACGGGCCTCGGCTCAGTCTCGATCATCCAAGGGGATGTCTTTTTGGTCATTGTTCTTTAGGGAACGGTCAATCGCATAGAACCACGAAAACGGCCGTCCAACGGCCGTGGTTTGTTGCGCCGTTCCGCCTCCGTCATCTGCCATTTTTGCACCTGATAGGAAAGAACAATGCAAACCCAGGAATCTCAATCCTTCCCAAAAGCAACTAGCTTCGGCGCGACACTCGTACGCTCTAAGATTATGGGCCCCAATCCCCTCAAGCTCTGCGAAGAGCTGCTTCGCGATGTGCATATCCCCTGCGGCGTCCGCGTCTGCGACCTTGGATCGGGCACCGGTATCACCAGCGCCCTACTCGCCCGCGAATACGGGTTTGACACCTACGCTGTCGATCTGTGGAGCGACCCCGTCGAAAACCGTGCGTTCTTCGATTCGCTCGGTATCTCGCGCGACACGATTCACCCTGTTAAGGCAGACGCCTCGCAGGGGCTGCCGTTTGAGCACGACTATTTGCTACTTGCGCAGCGGCTTGGGCAGCGGAATGCCGGCGGCGATGGCTGCGGCGATGATCATGCAGACGATGCCCTTGAGCGGGAAGCACATGAGCAGCAGGCCCACAACCATGACAGGCTGGCGCATGACGGCGCCCATCGTCGATGCCGTGCAGACGGCGACGCAAAAGACCGGATCGGCGCCGGTGAGGATGGCAAGGCCATAGCCCAGGCTTACGCCCGAGAAGATAACCGGGAAGAAGTGACCGCCACGCCAGCCCATATTGATGAGGGCGGGGGTCAGCATAGCCTTGACAAGACCGGTCGCGATAAGCACGCCGGCGGGAATGGTCAGATAGGTTTCCATGAGCACATCGGCTTGCATCTCGCCGGCAAACATGGTGTAGGGCAGGAGCGTGCCACAGATGGCGAGCGCCAGACCGGCCATCATGGCCTTGACGACAGGACGCTCCCCTATTGCATGGGACAGCACCTCGCTCGCGTGCTCGGAGACAAAGTACAGCCAACCGCAAACGGTGCCGAGCAACGCCAGCGGAATGAGCCAGGCAAGCTCCAGGTTGCCCACCTCGGCGGACTCGAACCTGGGCATGCCCATGCCGCCGCCCACGAGCTGGCCAAGCAACAGGTAAGTGCCCAGACCGCCGGCAATCGCAATGCCGTAGACCACGGTCTTTTGCGCCTTGGGCAGCTTGATGGTGATCTCGTCGGACGCGGACTCATCGTCGGCATCTTCGCCCTGGCCGTCGGCGCTACCGGCGAGCGGCGCCACAAAGCCAAAGACAGGCGCGGTAAAGAGCGCCGTCAGGGCAGCCTGGGTACCTAGCAGCGTGAGCTCCCTAAACTCGGCGCCAAAGCGACGCATGCGGTCGCCGACCCAGCTGCACAGGCCCGCGATAACGCCGGTCAGGCCGGCCTCCGGTCCAATACTTCCGCCAAACAGCAGCGGCAGCAATGCCGCAAGCGAAAGCTTGCCCAGATTGTCGTACGGGTAGCGCCCATCTTGCTTGACCTTAGCCATCACCTGATTGAGGTTATCGGTCTTGGTGTCTGTCATCTTTTCGTACAGACCGATTAACAGGCCGCCCAGCAGGCAGACAAAAAACGGGTACGGCAGAAAGCCAAACGGGCCGCTGGCGAGCTCGGGCGAAGCGACGCCCAGTGCGTGCGGAATCTCGGTCCATAGATAGTCGATGCCATGCTCCATCACAAAAAAGAACAGCCAGACCGCGGCACCTGCGAACGCACCGGTCACGGCAACGCTAACTAAAAACAGCGCGCGGTTTGTGGGTTTAGCGAGCTTATCCATCGGGTCCTCCCGCGGTCAAAGTCGACATAGATACGTTTTATTGTAGAGCGAGTGTGGCCCAGACAAGCCAACCGTCTGCGCTGCAAACGGAGCCACCGGGGACCACAGCGGGACAGGCTCAAGGCTTATCCGTTGATAATTGATGCGATTTCGTACAGATCCTCGGCAAAATAAATGCCTTGCTGGCGCCGTGAGCTTGATAGGCCCTTATCAATCATGTGTACGAGCAGCGCCTTGAGGTTGTTGTAGTAACCGTCCAGGTTATACAGGATGCACGGAGCACTCAGGTGCCCCAACGACACCGCGGACATAACCTCGGCAATCTCCTCGAGCGTGCCCGTCCCACCGGGAAAGGCAATGAACGCATCGCCAAGCTCGATCATCTTTGCCTTACGCTCCGCCATATCGCTCGTCACGATGAGGTCGTCGATACCGTCATGTTGAAACTCGGCCTCGATAAAAAAGCTCGGCTCCACACCCGTCACGTGCCCGCCGGCATTAAGCACGCTATCGGCGAGCGCGCCCATCAGGCCCGATTTGGATCCGCCGTACACGAGCGCGTGCCCGTTGGCGCCAATCCAGTTGCCCAGCTCCTGCACCGCAGGCAGAAACGCCGGGTCATTGCCGATACTGGCACCCAGATACACGGTGATATTCAAATTCAGTCCCCCTCATCGTGACGCGCGGCGCCCGTTTTAGCGCTGGCGCCGGCGATATTCGCGCACGCGGCGCGACAGATCGGCGAGCTCGTCACGATCGAGCTCTTCCAAATGCTCAAGATCATCCATAAAGCGCGCCATAGTGTCCTTTTGATGCATCTTGATGAGCATATTGCAGTAGCTCACCGCCACGCCCGTGAGCATGGCAATGTAAAAAATGCTGATAACGCTCAGGACGACCGTGATGACACGGGCGACCGGCGTTTCGGCCGGAATGTCGCCAAAGCCGATCGTCGATACGGTCTCAAAGCTAAACCAAAGGCCATCGCCAAACGTAAGAGTTGTTGGCTCAGAGAGCCAAACAGCCATTGAACACAGAAGATAAAAGACGAGAAAAAGGCCCGTGATGCGCACGAAACCGGCTTGACGCAACACATCGGCCAGCGTCCTCAGCTTTTTCATCGAGACCCCCCTTTTTTCAGGACAAGCAATCGCTTTTGGTCGGTATTGTCCCACGCCTCCCCCGCAAACGGAACCAGCCATCGAGAATGCCCCTAGACGACGAGTTGTGAGGGACAATCCTTCCACAACAAAAAAGTGCGCTTCAATCTGCGACAAATAGGATGTTCCCGTCGGCCTCGCAGCCTGAACTAGTATCTTGATATAGACATACCACCCACCGCCGTGCACGCAACACGCGGAAAGAAAGGAAACCCACGATGTTTAGACCTCTTCGTAGAAAGAAGCGTGCTATCACCGATCAAGAGGCACGAGAGCTGCTTGTTAATTGCAAACGCGGCATTTTTGCCGTCAACGGAGACGACGGCTATCCTTACGCCATTCCCGTTAACTACTACTTTGACCCCGAGCACGACAAAATTTACTTTCATGGAGCCAAGGCGGGGCATAAGGTCGACGCACTCAAACGCAGCGACAAAGTCTGCTTTACCGTCTATGGCAACGATTGGTACAAAGACGACGACTGGGCACCCTATGTTCAAAGCACTGTGGTTTTTGGCCGTTGCCGCCTCGTGAACGATGACCCGGCGTTTGTCGAAGACAAAGTCCGACAGTTTGCCCTCAAGTACTATCCTTCTGCCGAAGAGGTCGAAGAGGAGATCAAGCAAAGTATCAGGGGCGTCCAGCTGTATGAAATTACGGTTGAACACCTTTGCGGCAAGCAAATTCAAGAAAAGTAGCAAACGTGGAAAACGCGCTCGCAACCCTCTGCGCCCTATGCGCCCACGCACGTTGACGACACGGGCGCAATCCGCAGTACCCGAATCGTGCGACCCCTATACCCCAAAAACGTAGCGGTCTAGGCGGTCGCACGCTTCCCTTACGCGCGAAAGCGGCAGCGCCAGATTCACGCGAATGTGGCAGGGGCCATGGAACGGACGTCCATCCTGATACCCCACGCCCACGCGTGCCCCCTCGTCGAGCAACCACTGAATATCACGGCCATGCTCGCGGCACCACTCGGTGCAGTCCAGAAACACCATG
Source organism: Collinsella sp. LCP19S3_D3 (assembly GCF_052121455.1). NCBI lineage: Bacteria > Bacillati > Actinomycetota > Coriobacteriia > Coriobacteriales > Coriobacteriaceae > Collinsella > Collinsella sp. LCP19S3_D3. The sequence goes on from NZ_JBQKEF010000020.1 coordinate 4,903, forward strand.
TACGTGCCCTGCGGACGCGAATAGGACACGCCCTCAAAATGCTCGTCCACGTAATCGCAGAAGTACTCGATATTGTCGGCAAGCACCTGGTTGAGTTCGTCCACCCACTCGTAGCCCTGCGGTTGGTAGGCACCGATAAGCGCATGCATCGAAAGGACATTCATCTCGTTGTAATGGGTCTTGTTAGACACAGCGCACATGCGGTCGCGCAGCGTCTCGTTGTAGACAATGTGGTAGCTGCCGACCAGACCCGCCAGGTTAAACGTCTTGCTCGGCGCATAGAGGGCAACCGTGCGCATGCGGGCATCCTCGCTCACCGACTGCGTCGGGATGTGCTTGTGTCCCGGCAGAATGATATCGGACCAAATCTCGTCCGAGATCACCACGCAATCGTGCTCGCGATAAATGTCCATGGCGCGCTCGATCTCGTCGCGCTCCCATACGCGGCCGCAGGGATTGTGCGGCGAGCAGAACACTGCGGCATGGATGTGGTTTTGGGCGAGTTTGCGCTCCATATCCTCAAAGTCCATGCGCCACACGCTCTGGTCGTCGAGCTGAAGCGGGCTGTGGACAATGCGATAGCCCGCGGCCTCGATGGACTTGGTGAAGCCGATGTAGGTGGGGCTGTGGACCAACACCGCATCGCCCGGCTGGACATACGCGCGCAGTGTCGACACGACACCGCCCAGCACGCCGTTTTCGTAGCCGATATGCTCAGGCGCCAGGCCCTCGATGCCATTACGGCGGCTCTGCCATTCGATGATGCGGTCGAAGTACTCGGAACGCGGATTGAAGTAACCAAACATGGGGTGCTGGGCGCGCTGGATGATGTGCTCCTGGACTGTAGGCACCGTGGCGAAGTTCATGTCCGCCACCCACATGGGAATGCGGTCGAAGCCCTCGTCGGGTGCGTTCGGAGCCATACCGGGGATCTCACCCCAAGAGTCAACGGCGATGGAGTCCATGCCGTGGCGGTCGATGATTGAAGTGAAGTCGTATTTCATGCTGAGCCCCCGTGCAGAGCGGAATGATTCGGTAGGCGTTATTGTCCACCAGCGTAGGCGATTTTGGCATGGGGTTTGGCGCTTAATTTGACGGGTGCGGACGAATGGCTGGCTAGTCTCGCGCGTCGTTGATTGCGGTTACCGTCAACCTGGCCCCGTCGACCGTAAACGATATGTCGAGTCCGGCGTAAGCCAAGTGGTAAACGCGGTTTGGCTCGTGCTTGCTGCCCGCGCGGCGCGGATCTTGGCGAAGAACCTCGACCAGGCCGGGGAGCTTTACGGGCGGGACCATGTCTTGAAGCGCTTGCGGGAACTCAACATCGAGCTCTTGCCACGGAGCACCCTCAATCCAGCCGCCGGTCGCATCCGGGTGGCAGTCCGCAAACGGGATGTAGGGCTTAATGTCGTAGATGGGCGTGCCGTCACGCAGGTCGGCCCCCAGTACATGGATGATGGGGCCGTCGTCGGTGCGCTCAACGCGGCTGAGCTTGACGCAGGTAAGACCGATGGGATTGGGGCGAAACGGGCTGCGTGTGGCATACACGCCCACGCGCTCGGCTCCGCCCAGACGCGGCGGGCGCACAGTCTTCGACCACTTGACGTTGGTGCCGGACCTGTCCTGCGTCTTGGCATCGGCAGCTATATCCTTAGCCGTGCCGCCGGGCGTTCCGTTTTCGAAGCGCCACAGCAGCCATAGGTGAGAGAAGGAGTCCAGACCCTCAACTGCTGCGTTGGAGGCAAATTCCGGCTCAAAGACGATGCGTCCCTGCAGGTGGGGCGCCAAAAAGCTGTTGCGCGGAATGCCGAACTTCTGCGGCAGGTCGGTATGTATGTGTGCGATAGGTTCCATGCCGGTCATTGTACGGCATGGAGGTGTGGGGTGCAGCGCGCAATTCTTCGTCGCGGTCTCCCGTCGTGCAACCAACGGTTGCTTGGAAGGGCGCCGGCCGCCGCGTATGCTTAAGCCATCAACCAGCAGAAAGGAGTCGCTATGGCCTTTGCAGAAAAGCTCATTGCCATTCGCCGCGCCCATCACCTTACCCAAGAGCAGCTCGCCGCCAAGCTCTTCGTCACACGCCAAGCCGTCAGCCGTTGGGAACGCGGCGAAGTCACCCCGGGCATCGACATGATGAAGCTCATTGCCGCCGTAACCGGAGAACCGCTGTCCCACCTGCTCGAAATGCCCGAGCACTATTGCCAGAGCTGCGGCATGATACTCACACCCGACGACTGCGGCACCGATGCTGTGGGCGCCACGACCGACCATTACTGCAAGTGGTGCTACGACCACGGCCAGTACACCTACGACACCACCATGGAGGCGATGATCGAGGATTGTGCCCCGCGGCTGGCGCAAAACACCGGCATGTCGCTCGACGAAGCCGTCTCGCTCATGGGCGCCGTCCTGCCGCAACTGGAGCGCTGGCGCTCCATGCAGGAAAACGAGGAGCGCTACGGTGCCGAGGCGCGGGCGCGCTATGGCGACGAGGCGATCGACGCAGCAAACGAAGCACTGCTGGACATGGACCCCGAGACATGGAACGACATGAAGGAACTTGAACGCGCTATTCTGGGTCAGCTTTCGATTGCCATGGGCGACGGCGATGCGGATGGAAGCGAGGCCCGCAAACTTGTCGCGATGCACCGTCGATGGATTGGCCTTAACTGGGGGCACAAGCCCCAAGACGAAGCATACCTGGGCCTCGCCCACGGCTATCTTGCTGACCAGCGCTTTATCGACTACTACGACAAGCCCTGCGGCACCGGAGCCACGGCGTTTCTGGTACAGGCCATCGAGTCGTCGTCAGCTCATGCATAGACCGCGGCGGCTTTGGGTATTTCAATCAAAACCTCAACCGATTGGAGACCTATGGCTACTAAACATGAGCTCACGCTGTACGTTATGACTGGCTGCCCGTATTGCATGAAGGTCAGGCGCTTTTTGGCGGATAACAGCGTGACCGTTCCCGAGCGCAATATCTCGACCGATACCGAAGCCGAGCAGACGCTCATCGCCGTCGGCGGAAAACGCCAGGTTCCCTGTCTGTTCATCGACGGCAAACCACTCTACGAATCGAGCGACATCATCGCATGGGTACAGGAGAACCTGCTCTAGCGTGCGAGTACCCATTGGGGACGTTCTTAAATGACTAGCCGTTAAAGAACGTCCCCAACGACTAGCTAACCGTGGAAGCGGGCTATGGGCGCAAGTGGCTGCTCGCGAAAGACGCGATCGACGGCGGCGCGGTATTCGTCGACCTTTTTAGTCTTGCGTACGAACTTGTGAACGGTAGCAGGATCGGCGAAGGCGCATTTAGCGTAGAACCACCACTCCTTCATGCGAAAGACCGCGTTGCCGCCAATCTCTTCTGCATATGCCGCAAACAGCATGTCGTGGAAGCGCTGCAGTTCGGCTGCCGTGGCAGCAGGGCCGCCCTTGACCATGCGAGCCAGCGCGGGGTTCGCAAGCAAGCCACGCCCCAGCATCACATGGCGTGTACCGGGATAGGCCTCCACCAGCGCCTCCATGTCCTCAAGATCAAAAATATCGCCGTTGTATGCCACCGGAAACGGCGCGCGCTCCAGCGTCTCGCCATAAAACTCTTTGCGCGGCGAGCCCGCATAACGATCCTTCTGTACGCGCGGATGCACGATCAACTCTGCCAGCGGCATGCGACAGTACAGGTCGAGCACGCGCTCGTATTCGTCGTCGCTCTCCAGCCCCAGCCTGGTTTTTACCGACACCGGCAAGGGCGATCGCTCGCACACATCAAGCAAGAACACCTCGAGCCCATCGAGGTTGCGCAAGAAGCCCGATCCTTTACCCTTGGCAACAACCGTACCCGAGGGGCAGCCAAGGTTGAGATTAACCTCGCGGTAGCCCATGTCGGCGAGCACGCGCGCCGCCCACACAAACTCATCCGCGTTCTTGGACATCAGCTGAGGCACCACGTTAAGCCCTTGGTTGTTAGCCGGATCGATTTCCTTAAACGCCTTGCCGCCAAAGCGGTTGCCCACCCGCGGCGGCGGCAAAAACGGCGTGTAATAGCAGTCGAGCGCACCGAAGCACTCCGCATGCACGCGACGGAACACATGCCCGGTAATCCCCTCCATAGGGGCCAACGATAGAATCATCAACATCTACTCTCAAATCAATGCGGCAAAGGAACCGCCCCTTTGTCACATGCATTATGCCTTGTCCCCGAGGCGGCCCACAAGGCGGAGGCGGTTGCTTGACACCAACCAGCCCTCCGACCATCCCTGTGCAACGAAGGTGAATGGCGCCCACAAACAGCAAGCAGGGCCGCCCCACAGCAGCTCCCTCACTCGCCACTTTTTCCTTGTCCAAAAGAGGACGTTCACGATCAAGCGATCGCCAACAGCACGCTGCTGACCGCCATGTCTGAACAACAGACACCCTCCACTCATATACTCAAGAGCGTATGCGCATCGCCCTCGAAAAACGATGAGAGTCGAGGCCCCATGCAGCTGCTCACCGAGCAAGAAAAGAAACGCATCCAGCGGTACTGCACGTACCCCAAGATCGCAGCGACCGCACTCGTCATGTCGTTCGCAGCATGCCTGTTGATGTTGCCGCTCCAAATGATCAACGATATCGCGTTCCACCAAAAGGAATTCCAACCCGCGGGCATATATACCGCCATTGCACTCACCGCAATCGAACTCATCATCTTTTGCTATTGCGCTCTTGCGCCGCGCTTTGGAATGCAGGGCAAACAGTGGAAGGAGCTGCAGAGCAGGCTTGCGGTAGCCCAAACCAACAAAGACCGCTCCGCGGAGGTCGCCGGCGTGCTCGCCGCGCAAGATGCCTTGGAACCCGTGTGCAAACGCGTCGCGGCAGACGACCCATACGAGTCGTATCACGACTACGGCTACCGCATTATCGGCTATCTGCGTGATAATGACCTCGGCGCTCAAGCAGCCTATGTCTACCTTTCTTTCGATGCAGATGGCATGCTCACGGACGTCGATTACACCAGTCAGATCGACCCCGAGGCAAGCCTTGCATACAACCTCGCCTGCACCGAGCAGGATATCGCGACACTCTGCGCCCCCGCTCAACGGGTTAGGCATTTCTGTTGCCACACCGGGCCTCCTCACGCCATGCAGCCTGTCGGATAAATTTAAACAGGCATTTTTAGCCGGATCCCTATATGAAGAAATCAGCATCAAGACGGAGGACGAATCTATCAAGTCGTACTACACCTTTGACGCCGAGCCCAAAGAAGAGTTCGACAAGTACACCCATCCGGAAATTAGCCTCATGCTCTCCGCAAAGGAGGACTAGCAACTTACGCTCTAATTGACGCTCGCAAACGCCGTCTATATCTCAAGGTCTAATACTTTTCCCGAGAAGTGAACGGCTATATTTGAACCCCCGAAGCATCGACATTTTTAGACGCCAAACCCGCAGGATTTGGCTGGCAAAACCGCAGGAAACCGCCTTCAATAAGTGTCGATGCTTCGGGGGTCCATTTTGACTCGTTCACTTCTCGGGAAAAGTATTAGACCTCGATTTACATGTCACTCAATGTGACAAAGGGACAGTCCCTTTGTCACATTATTCGGAGCGCAGGGCTTCCACGGGGTCTTTCTTGGATGCACTGCGGGCCGGCAGCAGGCCGGCAACGACCGTCAGCAGCACCGAAATTGCAATGAGCGCCAGCGCATCCTGCACGGGCAGGCTCATCAGATTGGGTACCTGTTTGGCAGCAAGCGCCCAGGCATTAACCGGAAAACTCACGAGCACCACAACGACAATGGCAAAGACACCGGCAATGAGGCCCTCGATAAAGGTCTCGGCATTGAATACGTTGGCCACGTTGCGCTTCGACGCGCCGATCGCGCGCAGGATGCCAATCTCCTTTTTGCGCTCCAGCACGCTGATGTAGGTGATGATGCCGATCATGATGGAGCTCACGACCAGGCTGATGCTCACGAACGCGATGAGCACCAAGCTGATGGTATTCACGATATCAGTCACCGAGCCCATGATGATACCCATGTAGTCGGTGTACGAGATTGCCTGATCGTCGTGGCCGGCAGCTTTGACCTGCTTGTTGTACGCATCGATATGGTCGAGTACGCGCTCCTTGGCCTCAAAGTCACGCGGGAAAATCTTGACCGAGATGGGGTCCGCTTCATCCGCGTAGCCCAACGTGGTCAGATTGTTGTCGTAGGTGAGCTTCGACGCCTTGGCATAGCTCATCATGAGCGAGCTCAGGTCCTCGGCGTCCATGTTGAAGTGGATGGCACGAGCAAAGGCGCTCGCATCCACGCGCATGGCGCTCGCCAGGTTGGCAAAACTCGAAGACATCTGCGTCACCATCTGGTCCATGAGCCCTGCCGCGCCGGCCTTAAGCTGGGTCGACACGGTCGTTGCCACCTGCTCGCTGATCGCCTTCATCACCTGATCCATAGCCTGCTGCAGATACGGAGCCAACTGATTTTGGACATAGTCGGTCATCGCCTGTTGCAGGCGCTCGACCAGGGCATCGCCGCCGAGCGCCTTGAGCTGTGCCAGGCACTGCTGCGCCACAACATCGTTCTCGAGATACGCCGAGAATGCGGCAGCAAGCTTTGACGCGTCTTTGAGATCTTCGGGTGACAGCGCCCTAAACTGATCAGACTGCAAAAAGCCCTCAAATAGTTGGTTGGCAAGCGTTCCCACCTGTTGCATTTGCTCGGGTGTGAGCTCCAGACCGTCAAAGATGCCCGAGAAATCGGGGGTCGGCGCTTTGGCCATGATGTCGCTTAAGTCGATGTCTTTGCCAACGCCCGAAAGATCAATATCCAGGCCCGACAAATCGATGCCCGAAAAATCCATGCCACCGGCAGCACCCGAGAGTGCAGACGCATCGAACGAGAACGCGCTCTTGAGCGCCGCCTCGTCCACACTGAACATACTGCCCAGATCCACGCCTTGCTTGGCCTCGCCTTGCAGTTCGTCGAAAGTTTTGCCCGTAAAGACATCCGTCTCGGGGTGGGCAAGTTGCTCTTGCACAATCTGCGAATCGGCGGCGCGCTCCATAAGCTGGCGAGTCAACGCATGCGTATAGGCAATGCCCGGAGACAACGCGCTCGCATTGGCCGTCTCGTTAGGTCGCACCACGCCCACAATGTGCACGTCAATACCGTCGGCAACCTTGGCCGTCATAAAGTCGGCGTCGCCGGACATGTCAGTCCACATGCCGGTCTCTTCGTTTTTGCGATAAGCATCGGCCGGCGACAACACCTTAAACGTCGTGGACAGCGCATCGTCGTAAGTAAAGTCGGCGCCGCTCTCAGGCGTCTCAATATTACCGTCGGCGGCCATGGCACTGTTCACCAGGTCGTTGAGCTCATCGATATCCAGCGCACCGATGCTGTAAAGCGTATAGTCGCCCACCGTTCCACGGCTCGAAAGCACCATTACGGCTTCGTGAGCAGACGTGGGCCAATGACCGGCGACGACATCGTACTGGCTGTCGAGCAGACTCTGATCGTCGATCATCTCGTTAAAGACCGAGGTTCCCATGGAGTCCATGCTCACCGTTGCCGCCGAGCTCGCACCACCGCTCATGGCCTCGGTCATAGCGTTGGGCACCAGCCGGACAGGCTTCTCATCGCCCTTGCCGGCACGATAGATAACCGGCGTCACGCCGTAACCGTACTGGATGGCATTGACCTCTTTGTCGATACCGTCGCCGCCGGCATCGAGCCATGCCTTAAAGCTCGTCATATCGTTGGACTTAACACTTGCAAACATATCCTTTACGGCCGTGACCACGGGAATCTTTTTGGCTCCCTGAGCCTTGCCGTCGGTGCCGTCGTCGGACGAACCCTCGTTCTTGGACGTATCGTCATCCGTGGCCCCCTGTTCGCCCATCATGGACGACAGGTCGTAATCCTGCTTGGAAATGGTAAGCGGGTAGCTCGAAAGCGTATCCTCCTCGACCTTTTTGATGTAGCCGTTTACGCCATTGGACAGCGCCAAAATCGCCGCGATGCCAATAATGCCAATCGAGCCCGCAAAGGCCGTCATGGCCGTACGGCCCTTCTTGGTCATAAGGTTTCGGGCAGAAAGCCCCAGCGCCGTCACAAAGCTCATCGAGGTTTTGCGCGTAGGCTTGGCCTCGCGGCGCGTGGCGTCAGCGACATCGAAAGGATCAGAATCGTCGGTAATCTTGCCGTCCGCCAGGTTGACGATGCGCGTGGCGTACTCGTACGCCAGATCGGGATTATGCGTGACCATGATAACCAGACGGTCGCGCGCGACGTCCTTGAGCAAGTCCATGACCTGCACGGACGTTGTGGAATCCAAGGCACCAGTCGGCTCGTCTGCCAGCACAATCTCGGGATCATTAATCAGGGCGCGGGCGATGGCCACGCGCTGCATCTGTCCACCCGAAAGCTGACTCGGGCGCTTGTTCACGTGCTCGCCCAGACCAACGGCCTCGAGCGCCTTGCGCGCACGTTGGCGGCGCTCGGCGTGCCCCACGCCCGTGAGCGCAAGCGCTAGCTCCACGTTTTCCAAAATGGTCTGATGCGGAATGAGGTTATAGCTTTGGAACACAAAGCCGATGCGGTTGTTGCGATAGGCATCCCAATCGCGATCGTGAAAGTCCTTGGTCGAAATACCGTCGATCAGCAGGTCACCCGAGTCAAAGTGGTCGAGTCCGCCGATAACGTTGAGCATCGTGGTCTTACCCGAACCCGAGGGCCCCAGAATGGCCACAAACTCGTTATCCCGAAAAGACAGGCTCACGCTGTCGAGCGCCACCTGCGTAAACGACTGCGTAACGTACCTTTTGCAAATTCCTTTGAGCTCCAGCATGGACGGCAACCTCTCCTGCGCAGGCACCTTGCCCGCTCTCCCCCGCCGTTCGTATTCGACGCGTTTGTCCTACTCTATCCCCATTTTTTACCGGCGCCAGTGAGGAATGTAACAAACCGCACCAAAAAACGAACGGGACGGCACGCCGCGTGGCACACCATCCCGCGTATACTGTCGATAATGTGACAAAGGAACTGTCACTTTGTCACATCTGCCCAACCCTTATTGGGGCACCCGATTCCCTATTGGATGATATAGGACGGATGATACGGACACTTTTCGCCCATGCACACTGTATTGACCGCATAGCTATCGCAGGTTGGCGTCTTCTCCCATGCTTTAAGCTGTGGTCCGCCGAGCGCGTTAAAAAACGAAACGGCCTCACGAATCGCCACGCGCGCATCTCGCTTGCAGCACCGTGGGCTTCCCGAGCGCGCGATGGCGGCAAGCAGCTCCGAAACCATAAGCTGCCCCTCCTGCCAGCCTTCACTGCGCAGCGGCGCATTGCCGCGCACGATTGCATATGCCATGCCCGCAGACGCAGCTGCCCCGCACACGCCCCAACGGGCACACGTTGCCCCCGGCACGCAATCCGAACGAGACATCAAATCGGCAAGATCGTCTTTGAGCATCGCATCTCGCTCCCCAGATGCTTCGGCGTTGCGCCAGCACGCAAGCAGCACCGCGCCCACAATAAAATGGTGGATGGGGCCAAAAGCCACGCAGCGCTCATCTGCCATAACCTCTTCCAAAAGAGCCGCGGGCGTCACCGACACACTGGCCATGAGCATCTCAACAATCCAGCCTGTTTGTTCGTCTTTTGCCATGCGGCATCCTCCTCTAAAACAAATTGTGCGCACACTCCATTATGGCCTTCTTCTGCCCGGCGCGCTCAATGCGAAACAACCTGCTTCGCTCGTGCCGCCAACAAGCCCTGCTAGTTCTCGTCGCAAACCAGACCTGCTCAGGAGCAACACCAGAGGCGATGGCAGGCACGATGGACAGTGGCAACACCACGACGGCAGCTCTTTTCGAAAAAGAAGGCCCCGCGCAATCGCGCGAGGCCTCCCCATTCATGGAACTATGATCAAAGCAGCCCAAAAAGCTTACTCCCACTCAACGGTGCCGACGGGCTTGGGCGTGAGGTCGTAGCACACACGGCAGATGCCGGGAACCTCGGCTGTGACGCGAGCGGTAATACGCTTGAGCAGTGCCCAGTCGAGCTCAGGCACCTCGGCGGTCATCACGTCGACGGTGTTGATGCAGCGGATGATGCAGGGCCAGTCGTAGGCGCGCTTGCCCTCGCGCACGCCGGTGGCACGGAAGTCGGGCACCACGGCGAAGTACTGCCAGATGGTCAGACCTGCCTTGTCGATTTCCTCGCGCACGATGGCGTCGGCTTCGCGCAGCGCCTCAAGACGGTCGCGGGTGATGGCACCAAGGCAGCGGACGCCCAGGCCGGGACCGGGGAACGGCTGACGCTCGACCATGTTCTCGGGCAGACCGAGCTCGCGGCCCACGACGCGGACCTCGTCCTTGTACAGCAGCTTGACGGGCTCGCAAAGCTCAAACTGCAGGTCCTCGGGCAGGCCACCCACGTTGTGGTGGGCCTTCACGCCATCCTGGGACTCCAGGATGTCGGGGTAGATGGTTCCCTGGGCGAGGAAGCTGACCTCGTCGCCAACCTTGCGGGCCTCCTCCTCGAACACGCGAATGAACTCGGCGCCGATGATTTTGCGCTTGGCCTCGGGCTCCTCGACGTCCACGAGCTTATCCAAGAAGCGATCGGTCGCGTCCACATAGACCAGGTTGGCGTCCATCTGGTTCTTGAAGACGTCGACGACTTGCTCGCTCTCGCCCTTACGCATCAGGCCGTGGTTCACGTGCACGCAGATAAGCTGCTTGCCGATGGCCTTGATGAGCAGGGCCGCGACAACCGAACTGTCGACACCACCGGAAAGGGCCAGCAGGACCTTCTTGTCGCCGATCTGCTCGCGGATTGCAGCGACCTGCTCATCGATGAACACCTGGGCAAGTTCGGAAGTGGTGATACGCACCATGTCGTCGGGACGCTTGTTGGAATCCATGCAAAGCTCCTTTTCGGTTCGATGGGAATGCGTCACACGTATGCAAACGCACCGTCATATGACCTCATTATATGCAGAACAAGATGTGTTTCCCATCGCTGCGACAAAGCTTTTTGCAGGGGTGGCAATTTTTCCTACTGTCGAGCTCAGCTAGGCTTCGGTAGCCACCTTGGCAGCATCGCCAATAGACTCTTCCTTTATACGTTCTGCGTAATCGTATGCCATACCCGCAAATTCCAGTCCCGAGTAACAGGAGTACAATTGCTGCTATTGTTGCCAGCTGTTGGGAGATGGAAGATGGACTGCGATGGCTACCCATGCGTTCCCATGCCGTTGATGTGCACCGCCTTTGTGCCGGGGCAGATTGACGCTGCGGTTGCAGGCATTTCCGACCCCGATTCGCGCGCCATTGCCACGGCAGAAGCGCTGTACTTTCGCGGACAGGCCACCCTCGCTGCCAAGACGGCGCGCCCTTATCTTGACGCCACCGACCCCGCACTGCGCTATTCCGCATGCTTTATCTGCGGATACGCCAGTCTGTCGCTCAACCGTATCGCCGATGCCCGCCGGTGCCTTACTGGCATCCTCGATACGCCGGCCGACGAGGAATCGCCTGCCGTCCACGCCATGCACATCCTGTTCACCTCGGCCGCGAGCGTCCTGCTGCACTTGCCTTCCCCGTATTCCGCCGAAGAGTTTTATCCGCTTGCGGCGCATTTGCCCGAAGGCCTGCGCCTGTTCGCCAGCTACGTGATGGCGCACGCCTTGTATCTGCGCGGCGAATACGGCCGCAGCCTGGGCATGGTGGAAAATGCCCTGATCATGAAACAGGGAAGCTATCCCATCTCGGAACTGTTCCTGCACCTGGCGGCTTCCATGGCATGCATGAGCCTCAAGGACATCGACGCCGCAAAGGCACATTTCGGAGCCGCTTGGGACATTGCGCGCCCCGACGGCCTTATCGAGCTCATTGGCGAGCACCACGGCCTTTTACAGGGGCTCATCGAGGCGTGCCTAAAAGCGCAATACCCTGACGATTTCGCACGCATCATCGAGATTACGTATCGATTTAGCTACGGCTGGCGGCGCATCCACAACCCCGATTCGGGCGAGGACGTGGCCGACGATTTAACGACCACGGAGTTCACCATGGCCATGCTCGCCTGCCGCGGATGGACCAACGCCGAAATCGCACGCCACATGGAAGTATCGCCGGGCACTGTTAAAAACCGCCTATCAGGAGTGTATGCCAAGCTTGGTATCGGAACTCGCGCCGAGCTGGTCGCGCATATGTTGCGTTAGCGACCGGGCTGCCAAGCGCATCGAACGCGTTCCGGAACCCGGCGCTTCGCTCGATCAATTTGGACATTTTGACCCTTGAACGGCACTACCGCCACGGGGCACCTTCTCGCAAAATAGGATTATTTCCTCCGTTATTTGCGGGATGGGAGCCCAAAATGCTTGATCGTCGTTCGCTACTTATCGCCGGAGCATCCTCGCTGGCAGGCATCATGCTGCCTCGCGTGCCGAGCAGCGCAAACGCCTTCATACTGCCATTCGCCCCCACCGAGGCCTATGCCGACGAAGAAGACCCCTTCAAGGTGCTCGTTCTCTCGCGCACCATGTTTGGTGTGGTCGTGGTCGACGTCGCCAACAAGAATATGCCCATCAAGGGAGCCCGGGTCACGCTCGCGTCGCGTTATGCCGCGGGCAAGCAGCTCTCCGCCACTACCGACGACGAGGGCACGGCCATCTTTGAGGTCGCGCCGCTTTCGGAAGGCTACGTGGACGAGGCAACGCTTCTCGACGCGTACGACTTTAACGGTGGCATCTCCATCAGCATGGCGGGCTACCGTGATGTCGAGATCCCCCTCACGCGCATCCAGGGCGGCACCGCCATTACCGCGCCCACACGTCCGCTTTCCGACGGTGAGCCGTACTTTCGCCAGCTTACGTTCGACGAGTGGGACATCCAGTACGCCGATGCCACGTTCATGGCACTGCCGAAGGACGACGCCGGAAACGACCAACCCGACACGCACGCCTTTACCGTGCAGGCACATCTGCCACAGGGTGGACAGGCAACGCTGTGCATCAACAAGGTAATGCCCGCCACGAGCAGCTCATCCGAAACCGTCACGCAAATTGGCCAAGTCAAGGCCAGTGCATCGGGTTCGGATAATCTGGCAACGTTCACACTCGAAGACACGTTCCTCGATGCAGCTTCGGGCCTTCTGGAGGAAGGATGCAAGCTGCGCTTTGTCCTCGACTATCAGGGCAAGACCTATACACTCTCCTCCCCCATGGCCGTTGTCACCGCGCCGGCCGCAAAGGCAGAATCGGGCTCGACCACTATCGTCCCCACCACCATGGACCAAGAGATTACTCCGTTTGATTTCCCGGCGGCGTTTCCCGGCATCGGCGGCAATAAGTTCACGTGCTGGATGCCCTCGTTCCCCATTTTGTTCGATTTCTCTTTTGCCGGATACGTGCTGTTTGGCGGAGGATACAAACCGGTCGGCTACATGAACGATTCGGGCAATCCGGATCCGGAGTACTGGAAGAAGTCACCGCGCGAGTCGGGCGCCAAGCAGGCAAACCGCTACCTCGACGAGATGGAGGGGAAGTGGAATCAGTACAAAAGTATGAGTGCCGGTTCGGGCACCGATCCAAGGAACACTAAGCTGCTTCGTCACCACTGCACGCCGCGTTTTACGATGGATATCGCCACACAGCTGTACGGATCGCTCGCCTACGACTGGGTGGGCAAAACCTGGGGTGACAACAACGACCCCGCATTTGGCAATATTAAGGCCCTCTTCCAGGTAAGAACCGACCTCAATTGGACCGAGCAGTTTACCCTAGGACCGGTGCCGTTTTTCCTAAACGTCAACCCCTGGGTGCTGGCGAAGCTGGCGCTCGCCGTGGGTGCCCACACGCACGGCAGCGGCGCGGCGTTTTTTAAAAACATTTCGCTCGACTATTCAAACACCTCGGGCTCGTTCACCATCCAGATCGGGCTTGCCGTCACCTTTGGCGCCGGCGTTGCAGGCGTCGCTTCGTCTGCCGTGCGCGGCGCCGCATCCCTCACGCTGTTCATTGGGTACGAGAAGGCAGATGGACACCAGCTTCCGCGACTGCGCGTAGGTGCAGACGTCGATGTCGATGTGATACTCCAGTTCGTAATGTTCAAGTGGACCACCAAGGCTTGGTCGGGGTCGTGGCCCACACTCCTCGATTCGTGGAATATGTCGGTGAACAATGGCAACCAGTATGTGCTCCAGCGCTCTGAGCTCGCATTGGGTGGAGATACGCCTTACACGTTGGATGCCTGCTTCGGCACGGCCGGCAACGCCGAGGCAGGCGGCGTGCCGCAATTTATCGCATCGGCCACCATCGTCACCAACGCCGAGCTGCTCGCACGCGCCGAGGTTAAGGCCACTGCCGTAAACGTCGCGCCTGTCGTGCGCGATTGGGATCAAGCGGTCACGCGCATTGAGCTCGAGGCGGATGCAGAAAGCGACGACACGGGACAGATCGAGCATTTCGTCCATGCACTGATAGAGAACAACGAAAACACCGCGACGATGTATAAGTACACCTATATCGGGCAGGCGAAGGACGCCGCTGCGGACCCCAACGCCAATTCTGCTGGTGTATCGGAGGACGAGCGTGGCGGCATCAAGCCCTCGAGCGACAACGTGCTGTTTGCTGGCGTGCTCAGCGAAGCCCACATGAAGCTGGCAATGATTGCCGGCGTAGAATGTCTGTTCCGTATCGCCTCGGTGCGCTACGGCGACAATGGCCGCTCGCGCCTGGTGGTGCACACAAAGGCAAACGGCACGTGGTCCGCTCCCACTCCCGTGGACTTTCCCCTTGGGTTTGGCGAGGGCGACGTGGAGCGCGACGGCATATTCGATTACGACTTCGACGTGGTGGAATATACGGACGGAAGAGGAAACCAGGACGCCTACGTGCTGCTGATCTCGGGCGAGCGCCCCGCCGGTGACAACACCCTTTTCGATACGGCAAGCACAGCCGGCATACTGTCCGTCGTGCGCCTGCGCATAAGTAATAGCGAAGTTCGCGTGGTGTCGTATACGTCGTGGCGCAGCATCTCGCACGGCCGCCTTCAGGAGGATGGCTACCATTGTCTGCAGTGCCCGCGTATCACGGTGGGCAAGACGCTCGTCGACGGGCGCCTGTCGGGTGCCTACCTCCACCGCCGCGGAACCACCGCAGAAAAGGCGCTCGGCAGCGAGGCCGAGGTTGTGCTGGAATGCTTTACCTTGTGGTCGGATGATTTGGGCGACAGTCTCACGTTCCGTCAGGTCCTCCGCTTTCCGCAAGCACCGTCGAGTATCGAGCTGGGCAAGCCCGAGAATATCAACGGCAAAATGGTGGTGTCCGTTGCGTACGAGACCGCAGACGGTTGCGGCTGCGCATCGTACGCCGTGATCGGCCAGTCCATTGCGTGCTGGGACGTTATGTCACCAGACGCTACGGTACCTCATGCGGTGCCATGGCCACAACATTCGGGCTTTTTGGCAACCGTCAACGAGCAACTGCAGCATATTACTTGGACGCGAGGCGCATCGGCATTTGCAACGCAGCCCGTGGGTGCCGCAGGCTGTGGCCCGGCATCGTTTAGCGTAAGCAACAACGGCAGGTGCGTGCTCTATGTAGAGAACACCGATGGCAAGGTGGGACAAACCTACGACGAAGAAGGCAACCCGGTAGCAGTGATGGGCAAGCACTTCCGCATCTTCGCCAGCACCTTGGCAGGCGATCTGTTCACGGAGCCGTTCGTGATGTGCGAGCTGGACCATCCCGTCGATCAGATAACGACATTTTTGACGTCGGGAGGCATGCTCTCCGCACTCGCCACGCACATTGTGAGCGCGGAGAAGAGTGAGGCAGAGCTGCACGGCATCGAAGTGCCCTTGGTGGCGTGTGCCACTCCGACGGGCGCGGTCGCTACCTCGGGCGCGGTGGTACCCGGAGCAGCAGGCGAATCCTTCATGGTCACGGTGCGAAACGACGGCAACACCTTGCTGACCGCCGGCACGATCGATCTGTACCGAGAGGGCTCCAGCCAGCCGTTCTCCAGCGCATCCATCGGATTCGGACTGAACGCACGCATGGTTTCGATCTACGATCCAGAGCTTGCCGAGGATGCTTCGGCCAAAGACATGGCACACGTGAAGTACGCGCTCGAGACGCTGGGCGCACGTTTTGCAACGCACCCGCTGGTAGCCGACAACGGCAACGCCGTGCTGGCACCGGGTTGCACGGCACAGTTCCGCATGAGCTTCGCCATCCCCGAGAGCTGGAGCGACGATGTGGGCAAACGCGTAACGCTGTATGCGAAGGCGCATAATCTGGTGGCGCTCGATCCCGTAACGCTCGAGGAAATTCGGCCGGGTGCAAACTCGGCGCTGGGTGCCGTACTGCACGAGCTTCATGTGCCCGACGCGGCATGCGAACGCTCAGAAGTTCAGGTCGGCGTATGCGACAGCGCGGATACGACGGGGCTTCACGATGCACCGATGACGGCGGACGACGGTGGCGGCTCGAGTGGCGGCGGTACTGACAAGGGCGGCGGCTCCGGCGGAAGCAGCTCCAGCAGCGGCAAGGACCACAACAATAGCAAGCGCCCCGGAAAAGCGGGCGCGCTTGCGGGCACGGGCGATACATGCGCTCCCCTTACGGCAGCCGCTGCAGCACTCGCCGCGGCAGGCGCCGGCCTCGTCGCCTACAGCGCCCGCCGCACGGCGCTCGAAGCCGATACCGCCAATGAGGTCAATTCGGATAGGCCCCGCTAGCTCCTAGTTACTTTTGTGAGAGACGCCGACTCGGCTCATTCGTCATCGCTATGCGGACATTACAACTTCGGTTCGCTATTCAAACTTACTCGCACAAAACCGACTCGGTTTTGTGCGAGTAAACGAAACCTTATCGAACTCCGAACGATTGTTCGATGGATTTCGTGTTGGTTGGAATCGCCCAAGGGCTGGGCTATGCTACCTTGACTATCTATATGACTAAAACGCAGCAAAGGAGCATCGAGAGAGCGAGCATGGCAAAAAACACCGCAAACTATGGTAACGACAGTATTCGTCAGCTCAAGGACGAGGAGCGCGTACGCCTGCGCCCCGCCGTCATCTTTGGCTCGGACGGGCTCGACGGCTGCGCGCATGCCGCCTTCGAGATTCTGTCCAACGCCGTTGACGAGGCGCGCCAGGGCTACGGCAAGCTCATCACCCTTACCACCTTTCGCGATGGCTCCATTCAGGTAGAGGACAACGGCCGCGGCTGCCCGCTTGACTGGAACCCCTCCGAGAAGCGCTTTAACTGGGAACTCGTCTTTTGCGAGCTTTACGCCGGCGGTAAGTACAACAACAACCAGGGCGGCGACTACGACTTCTCGCTCGGCACCAACGGCCTGGGCTCGTGCGCAACCCAGTACGCCTCCGAATACATGGACGTCACGGTTTGGCGCGACGGCAACAAGTACTCTCTGCACTTTAAGAAGGGCAAGGTCGTCGGCGCCAAAAAGAAAGCACTCGAGGTTGAGCCCAGCGACGAGGACCGCACCGGCACCACCATCAAGTGGCGCCCCGATCTTGAGGTCTTTACCTCCATCAGCATCCCCCACGATTGGTATCGCGAGACCATGCGCCGCCAGGCCGTGGTCAACGCCAACGTGACCTTCCGGCTGCGCATCGAGGGCGACGACGGCGAGTTTTCCGAAGAGGACTTCTGCTATCCCAAGGGCATCGAGGACTACGTGCTCGAGAAGGTCGGTACCGACTACCTTACCGAGCCCTTCTTTATCGAGGCCGACCGTCGCGGTCGCGATCGCGAGGATCTGCCCGATTACAACGTAAAAATCACTGCTTGCATGTGCTTCTCGCGCACTTTCACGATGCAGGAGTACTACCACAACTCCTCCTGGCTCGAGAACGGCGGCTCACCCGAAAAGGCGGCCCGTAGCGCCCTGACCAGCGCCATCGATGCCTACATTAAGCAACAGGGCAAGTACAACAAAAACGAGAGCGGCATTAAGTGGCAGGACGTCCAGGACTGTTTGGTGCTGGTGACCAACTGCTTCTCCACCCAGACGTCCTACGAAAACCAGACTAAGAAGGCCATCAACAACCGCTTTATCCAGCAGGCCATGACGGCATTCTTTAAGGAGCGCCTCTCGACCTACTTGATCGAGAACAAAGATGCCGCCAACAAGATCATGGAGCAGGTGCTCATCAACAAGCGCTCGCGCGAGAATGCCGAGAAGACGCGCCAGAGCATCAAGACCAACCTGCAGCAGAAGACCGACATGGCCAACCGCGTGCAGAAATTCATCGACTGCCGTTCCAAGGACAAGAGCCGCCGCGAGATCTACATCGTAGAGGGCGACTCGGCAGCAGGCGCCATTCGCACCTCGCGCGATGCCGAGTTCCAGGGCGTTATGCCCGTCCGAGGCAAAATCCTCAACTGCCTAAAGGAGGACTATCCGCGCATCTTTAAGTCCGACATCATCATGGACCTCATGCGCGTGCTGGGCTGCGGCGTGGAGATCAAAGACAAGCGCATCAAGAACCTCGGCGCCTTTGACTTGGACAACCTCAACTGGAACAAGGTCATCATCTGTACGGACGCCGACGTCGACGGTTATCACATCCGTACGCTCGTGCTCACCATGCTCTATCGCCTGGTGCCCACGCTTATCGACGAAGGCTACGTGTATATCGCCGAGTCGCCGCTCTACGAGATCAACTGCAAAGAAAAGACCTACTTTGCCTACACCGAGCTCGAGAAGAACGGCATTCTTAAGGAGATCGGCGACCAGAAGTGCTCCATCAACCGCTCCAAGGGTCTTGGTGAGAACGACCCGGACATGATGTGGCTCACCACCATGAACCCCGAGACGCGTCGTCTGATCAAGGTGGAGTCCGAAGACGTCACCAAGATGGAGACCATGTTCAACCTTCTGCTGGGCAGCGACGAGGCGGGCCGCAAGCGCCATATCTCGGAGCACGGCAAGGAATACCTGGACCAGCTGGACCTGCAGTAGCAGCAAATCGATAACGACGGCCCATAAGAAGTTCAAGAGGAAATCGTGGCAAAGAAGAAGACGAAGAACCAGCCAAAGAAAAAGCAGGTCAACGCCGAGAACGTCATCGGCCTGCACTCCGAGGTCACCAATCAGCCGATCACGCAGACGCTCGAGGTCAACTACATGCCCTACGCCATGAGCGTCAACGTCTCGCGTGCGTTCCCCGAGATCGACGGTTTTAAGCCCTCGCACCGCAAGCTGCTCTACACCATGTACAAGATGGGCTTGCTCAAAGGTGAGCGCCAGAAGAGCGCCAACATCGTGGGCCAAACCATGAAGCTTAACCCGCACGGCGACGCCGCGATCTACGAGACGATGGTGCGCCTGGCCACCGGCAACGAGGCGCTGCTCGCCCCCTTCGTGGAGTCGAAGGGCAACTTTGGTAAGTACTATTCGGGCGACCTGAGCTACGCCGCCTCGCGTTACACCGAGGCCAAGCTCTCCCCCATCAGTGCCGAGATCTTCAAGGACATCGACAAGGACCCGGTCGACTTCGTCGACAGCTACGACGGCGCCATGAAGGAGCCGCGCCTGTTGCCCACCACGTTTCCCAACATCCTCGTCTCGGCCAACAAGGGCATCGGCGTCGCCATGGCGTCTGACATCTGCGGCTTCAACCTCAACGAGGTCTGCACCGCCACCATGCACTACCTGCAGGATCCCAACTGCGATCTGCTCGAGTACATGCCCATGCCCGACTTCTCGACCGGCGGTGAGATTATCTACCGCCGCGAGGAGATGGAAAAGATTATCGAGACCGGCCTTGGCAGCTTCCAGATCCGCTCCCGCTGGCGCTGGATTCCCGAAGAGCGCATTATCGAGGTCTACGAGATCCCCTACACCACCAAGACCGATGTCATCATCGATCGCATCGTCAAGCTCTCCAAAGAAGGCAAGGTCAAGGAGATCGCTGACATCCGTGACGAGACCGACCTCTCGGGCCTGCGTATCGCCATCGATCTTAAGCGCGGTGTCGACCCCGACAAGCTCATGGCGAAGCTCTATCGCTCGACTACGTTGCAGGATTCGTTCTCATGCAACTTTAACGTGTTGGTCGATGGTTACCCCCGCGTTATGGGCGTACGCCAGATCCTGCACGAGTGGGTCAAGTGGCGTATTGAGTCCACGCGTCGCCGCATTAACTTTGACTTGGGCAAAAAGTCCGAGCGCCTGCACCTGCTGCACGGTCTTGAGGCGATCTTGCTCGACATAGACAAGGCCATCGCCATCATCCGTGGCACCAAGCTCGAGGCCGAGGTCGTGCCCAACCTTATGAAGGGTTTCGACATCGACGAGACCCAGGCCGAGTTTGTTGCCGAGCTTAAGCTCCGCAACATCAACGAGGAGTACATCCTCAACCGTACCAAGGACATCGCTAAGCTTGAGGGCGAGATTGCCGAGCTAGAGGAGATCCTCTCCAGCGAGGACAACATCAAGAAGGTCATCAGCGACGAGCTGGCCGCGGTCAACAAAAAGTACGTGATGCCGCGCCGCACGGGCAGGATTGAGCCCCATGAGGTTATCGAGGTAAGCCTGGAGCCCGAGGTCGAGGAATATCCGGTTACCATCATGCTCTCGCGCGAGGGCTATCTCAAAAAGATGACCGACCGCGTGCTCAAGAAGGCGGCCACGCTCAAGTACAAAGACGGCGACAAACCCTTTATCGAGTTCCCGTCCTCCAACACCCACGAGCTGCTGGTCTTTACCAACAAGAGCCAGGTGTACAAGTGCAAGGTCGCAGCGTTTGAGGACACCAAGTCGGCCCAGCTGGGCTCGTACCTGCCCACCGATCTTGAGATGGAACCCGACGAGAGCGTGATCTGGGTCATCGACCCCGAGGACTACAAGGCCGACGTGCTGTTTATCTTTGAGAACGGCCGCGTGGTGCGCGTCGCGCTTTCTGGATACGTTACCAAGACCAACCGCAAGCGCCTCAAGAACGCCATCTACGGCGGCAGCAAACTGCTGTATGCACAGGTGCTCAAGGAGGACCGCGACATCGCGCTGGTCTCGAGCGACTACCGCTTGATGAACTTCAACACGTCGCTGCTCAAGACCAAGACGACCACCAACACGCAGGGCGTCCAGGCCTTTACCGCCAAGAAGGGTCGCTTGGTCACCACCGTCGGCACGACCGAGGAAATCCTTGGCGCCGGCGCCTCGGCTGAGAAGTTCACCGCGCAGAGTCTCCCCTCTGCCGGTGCCCTCATGAAGGAAAACGACATGCCGAGTTTGTTTGACTAGGACGACGGCAACGAGATCGTTAGACACTTCGCAAAGCGACGAGGCCCGGAACGCAACGGCATTGCGCCCGGGACTCGTCGTTTTTCTTCTCAACTATTTTTTAACGCAGATAAATTGATTTCTGCTTATTTTTCTGCGTAAAACATGTCAGCGCCACTGCTTCGATGCCCTTTGGTCTGTCGTTAGCAAAACTTGCAAAAGTTAGCAAAACTTGCAAAAATTAGCAAAACTTGCAAAGGAGCTACCATGGAGTACAGCAAGAACCCCTTTACCCCAACATTTGGAAGCGTCCCTCCCTTTCTAGCGGGTCGCGAGCATATCCTGCGCGACATCAACCGTGGCTTTATCAACGGCCCGGGAGATCCCAACCTGTCGACTATTATTACGGGAGCAAGGGGAACGGGCAAGACGGCGCTTCTCTCGCTCCTTTCAGAAACGGCGTTCCATTGTTACCCTCCATAACTTCTGATTGTTGCCGTCTTGACGATTATGTATCTTTACATTACCTTCTGAAACATATGGCGCACCTTGTCCAGGCGGCTGTTTGGACGGCGGGGCTGGATGACCGGCTCGCCGACAGCGGCCTGATACCCTTTCAGTTCCGTCAGGCATACGCTCTGCCCGTTGGTGTAAAAGGCCAGATCAGTACGGTATGCCTGTATACAGCGGGCGGGAATCTCGCCCGTAAAGACAACTTCATCCTTTTTTACCTGGACCGTTTCGATGGTGGCACAGTATTTCGGTGCATCATGATAAGCCCTGGAAAGATATTCCCGGGGCGCATAGAGGGTGAAGGAGAGATAAGGTTCCAGCAGTTGCGTCCCTGATTCCTTCAATGCCTGTTCCAATACAATCGGGGCCAATGAGCGGAAGTCCGCCGGCGTGCTGACCGGACTGTAATAAAGCCCGTATTCAAAGCAAATCTTACAGTCCGTTACGTTCCAGCCGAACAAGCCCTGCTCCAGCCCGTAACGGATACCATCCCTGACAGCGTTTTGAAAACTCTGGTTCAAGTATCCCAGCGAAACCCGGCTCTCGTATTGTACGCCGGAGCCAAGCGGGAGTGGTGTAACAGACAGTCCGATAGATGCCCAAAACGGGTTGGGCGGCACCTCGATATGGATGGTGTGGCTGGCTGCTTTGAGCGGCCGCTCCATATAAATGATGGTGGGTTCCTTTACCACTGTTTCAATCTTGTATTTTTCCGACAGCAAAGCGGAAACGACCTCCAACTGCACCCGGCCCAAAAAAGAAAGAATGATCTCATGGGTGATGGAATCCACCTCGTAGCGCAAAAGCGGGTCAGTATCCGCAATTTGCGTAAGAGCGTCCAGCAGCCGTTCTCTTTGCGTTGCCGTTTTCGGCGCAATCGTCGTCCGCAGCATGGGGAGGGGGGCATCGCGCCACCTTTCACGAGGAAGTCGGGTGTTGTCCCCCAATACGTCGTTTAATCCCACGCTGTCGCTGGGAAGAATGACAATTTCGCCCTTGTGGGCGGTTTCTGTACGAACAATCTCCCCTTTGGATGGAATACGCATCTCTGTGATTTTCAGCTTTTCTCTCCCGGCCAGGGCCACCGTATCCCGCAGGCGCAGCGTTCCGCTGTATAGCCGCAGATAGATGAGCCGCTGGTCACAATCTGTATACTCCACCTTGAAAACGCTGCCGCATAGGGCGGCGCTCCCCTGTTCCCCAATTGGTTGGAACAGCCCTGTCACCGCATCCATCAACGGTTGAATGCCAAGGCCCTTTTTGGCGCTGCCATGATAGACCGGGAACAGGGAGGCGTCTTGAACCCGCCGCTGTTCCTCCTGCGCAAGTTCTTCCCGGCTGATTGGTTCTCCTGCGATATACTTTTCCAATAATTCATCGTTATTTTCAATGACCGCATCCCATGCTTCTATGTCGGTATTTTCCTCCAGGACTATTTCCGGGGACAGCGACACCGTCTGCTTGATGATAATATCGGCGGAGAGCTTATCCCGAACAGACTGATACACGCCTTGCAAATCAACGCCAGTCTGGTCGATCTTGTTGATAAAGATAACGGTGGGAATGTCCATTTTCCGCAGGGCATGGAACAGAATACGGGTCTGGGCCTGCACACCATCTTTAGCGGAGATCACCAAGATGGCCCCATCTAAAACAGCCAAAGAGCGGTACACCTCCGCCAAAAAATCCATGTGGCCGGGCGTATCCACAATGTTGACTTTACATCTGTTCCACTGGAAGGAAGTGACTGCCGCTTGAATGGTAATCCCACGCTGCCGCTCCAAAAGCATGGTGTCCGTCCTCGTTGTCCCTTTTTCGACGCTCCCCGGTTCTGAAATGGCTCCGCTGGCATATAGCAGGCTCTCCGTCAAGGTTGTCTTTCCAGCGTCTACATGGGCAAGAATCCCGATATTGATTATTTTCATGTGATTGTCCTCCCTTTACTGCCCCGAAGGGCATAAAAATCCCCAGCAGTAAAATACTTTTACCACTGGGGATGATAATTGCGGACATACACATATACAGCATACACCTGTTTGTGAGTGCTGTTTTTGGGGATATGTCAAAATTGATAAGGCAAAAGTATTCTTAAATTGGGTACAAAAAACTAAGCCCCTACAAAAGGGACTATCATAATCCTTTGTTCCCACTATTTGATTATAGTTTTATTTAAGAATACCTTGCCGCATATTTTTTACTCCTTTTCTGGACTTGAATTATTATATCACATCAGTTTTAGGAAAACAAGTATCTAAAAGAAATTTTTCTTCCCCTTATATGTAACAATCATACCGGCTTCCTAACGTTCAGAATGGTTTCTACTGTCTGCTGCGGTGTTTGGTTGGAATTGTCCAGCCAAAAGCCGATCCGTGGTGTTGTCTGCATTTTACTAAATACAAATTCAATGTATACAGAAAGAAATATATAAGGAGTGGGAGGGATTCCGCCGTAGTCGGCATTGTAGGAAAATCCAAAAGTTTAGATTTTCCCACAATGCTTATCTTTTGGTCTTTGGTTCGGAATAGTGTAGTGCTGGCGGTCTATCTCTTGTTTTCGGTTGCTTGCTTCCTTACCGTACATGAGCATTTGCTCATGGCATCTCGCTTTCAAAGTCTTTTGAATCTGAGCTGGGGCATATATGCGCTTGCTCAGATTTGGTAAAAGGATACGATTGCGCCTCATTTTAATATAGGGTTTCTTAAGGCAAATGCAAGCAGAAGATGCAATAGCGAAATCATTGCTATCGCATATGGCTCTCTTTCCGCTCCTTGTTTAATTGGGACTTAAATCCTTCTGATAAGCAGGACGTTTTCGCCAAAGCGCTTATAAAAAGACGGCGCTGGGCCCGATCTCACCTTGCATGCAGACTGAAGGGCAGCCACCCAGCCCGGTACTGACGAAAACGGAGGGGCAACGGCGACAGCTCCTCTGCCAATGCGAACGCAAACAACACCGTAAACAACAACCGCCACAACAAGGATAAGAAGCCTGCAAAGGGCGGCTTTCCCATAAGTCATGGAGCTGACTGGGGCTTCGCTTGCGTCCGGATCGATTTGCGCGCGTTCGAACTCCCGCGCGGGCGATGAGGACTTTCGTGAATGCATCCCTGATGGACAGAAGCGACGAGAGCCCCTTCTCGAGCGTCGACTCAGAGCTAACGTCGTCTCTTGCTTAAACTCTCCTTCGCGGTTTCGAAACTCAAGGTCTTTTAAAGTTTCGAAACCGAGAAGACGATATGCGCAAGGGCGCGTCGGGTGGTAAGCCCCAACCATGTCATGTCGCCAGCGATGAAGGGCGCGTCTGCGCGTGCTACAATCCAACTACCAGAGATAAAAACACAGTCCCCGTCGGGTAGTCGTGGGCGTGCGGGTGTCCGCATCAGTAACCTGCCTCCTTGGTTGTCCCTTCTCTGCATGGTCATCTACATAAAGGAGGAACCAACCATGCAGATCAGTGTGTCGTCCACCCTGACCGTATATCACGACGGCCAATTCTGGGTTGGGCTGGCGGAGCATGTCGAGGACGGCAGATACGGCGTCGCCCGCATCGTCTTCGGCGCAGAGCCGTCCGATGAGGAGATCCTGCGATTCGTTGTCGGCAAATGGGAGAAGCTCTCGTTCTTCGGCGACAAGGCCACTGAGACAAGCAAGCCCGCGAAGAACCCCAAGCGGCGCGCTCGCGAGGCAGCGAAAGCCCTTAAACGGCCCGCGGTGAGCACCAAGGCACAACAGGCGCTCGCGGCACAGCGGGAAGCGATGAAGCGGGAGTCGGCTCAAGCAAGAAGTCAGCGTCGCGCGGATGAGGCGGAGGCGCGCTTCGAGCAGCGGAAGCTGAAGCGCAAGCAAAAGCATCGTGGGCATTGACCGGTGCCGACATGGGTCCAGGTGTGAACAGGGCTACATCCCCTATTCACACTGCTCACACATACAGCAGCGGGCACGGATTCGACTGAAACTGCGCCCGCTGTCTGATGCCAAATTAATTTGTCAAACACGCGTTCTATTCCAGCGCAGTAATTAAATACGCTGGTACATGGATACTCCGATCAAGACGGCCGCGCTCGCGACCGGGAACTTTCGGCAATTGGATACGCGTCTGACCTGGGATATCCAAGCGAACAATAGGCCTAACCCGCAACAGGCCCCAGGCCAGGCGGGTATTCAATCGAAGGGGAAGGGCGCTCCGGTGTGGAGGCAGCGGAGCGCCCGGGGAAAGCCCGGCCGGCCGGCCAGGCGGCCCCGTTCGCC
>NZ_JBQKEF010000021.1:0-27715 GCF_052121455.1 Collinsella sp. LCP19S3_D3
CTCCTGGACTCCAGGTCGTGCTTCACCCTGAGGTCTATACTCATGGAAAACCTCCCATTTCCCGATGTCCAAGAAATGGGAGGCAGTTCACAGGCACCTTTGTGGTGGTTTGGACCGGCTGAACGTGTGTGCATCGGGTGGTATCTAAGTTGAGATACCACTTCTGGTATATCAGCTTGCGCTCGCGTGAGTACAATACTCGAACGTTATACGTCTCAGCGCCCCTTGTGCGTGGACGTTTTGCAGTCACGCGAGCGAAGGGATTTATCCTATGTGCGGAATTGTCGGCTACACCGGCTCTGATATTACAAAGAACATCCTTGTCACGGGCCTTAAGCGTATGGAATATCGCGGCTATGACTCCTCGGGCGTCGCGCTCGAGGTGGGCGAGGGCGCGGCGGCTCACCTCGACGTCATTCGCCGCGTGGGCAAGGTCGCGGGCCTGGAGAGCGAACTTACCAATGTCGACAGCGACGCCACCTGCGGCATCGGCCACACCCGCTGGGCTACCCACGGCAAGCCCTCCGTTGTCAACGCCCATCCCCACACCAGCTGCGACGATCGCATCGCCATCGTCCACAACGGCATCATCGAGAACTTCGCCGAGCTGCGTGAAGAGCTGGAGGGCCGCGGCCATCACTTTAAGAGCGAGACCGACACCGAGGTCTTTGCGCACTTGATCGAAGAGGCCTATGCCGAGACGCACGACCTGATGGCTTCTGTGCGCGAGGCCTGCACCCACGTGGTGGGCGCCTATGGTTTGGCCGCCGTTTCTGCCGATGAGCCCGGCGTGATCGCCGTGGCCCGCAAGGACTCCCCGATTGTGGTCGGTGTCGGCGAAACCGGCTCCTACGTTGCCTCCGACGTGATCGCGCTTATCGATGCCACCCGCGATGTCGTGGTGCTCGAAGACGGTCAGTTTGCCAAGCTTACGCCCGCAGGCGTCGAGTATACCGACGAGGCTGGCAACGTGATTGAGCCCAAGCTTACCCATATCGACTGGGACCTGGATATGGCCGAAAAGGGCGGTTATCCCGACTTTATGCTTAAGGAGATCCATGAGCAGCCTCGCGTCGTGCGTGATACCCTGGTGGGCCGCATGACCCCCGCCGGTGAGCTCGATATCGACGAGCTGGGCCTTTCGCTCGAGGAGCTCAACGATATCGACCGCGTGTATGTGATTGCCTGCGGCACCAGCTACCATGCCGGACTTATCGCCAAGAACCTTATTGAGGGTTGGGCTCGTATTCCTACCGAGGTCGAGGCGGCAAGCGAGTTCCGCTATCGCAACCCCATCATCGCGCCGACGACGCTTGTCGTGGCCGTGTCCCAGTCGGGCGAGACGGCCGACACCCTTGCCGCCATTCGCGATGCGCGCATCAAGGGCGCCAAGGTCTTTGGCATCACCAACGTGCTGGGCAGCCCGGTGGCGCGCGAGAGCGACGGCGTTATCTACACCAAGGCCAACAAGGAGATTGCCGTTGCCTCGACCAAGAGCTTTATCGGTCAGGTCGTGAGCCTTACGCTTTTGGCCCTGCTGCTGGCGCAGGTTAAGTACCGTCTGACCACCAAGCAGGCGCGCATGCTGTTCCGCGAGCTTTCCGATACGGCCGAGCAGATCCAGTGGATCCTGGATACGCAGACCGAGGCCGTGCACGAGGCCGCGCTTGTCTGCAAGGACGCGCAGTCTGCACTGTTCGTGGGTCGCGGCATGGGCGCCGCCATTTCCTACGAGGGCGCGCTCAAGCTCAAGGAAGTCAGCTACCTGCATGCCGAGGCATATGCTGCCGGCGAGATGAAGCACGGCCCTATCGCGCTGATCGACCCGGGTTTCCCCGTTATCGCGGTTGCAACCAAGAGCGCAACATACGACAAGACGGTGTCGAACCTCATGGAGTGCAAGGCGCGCGGCGCCAAGGTCATCGTCGTTGCTACCGAGGGCGACGAGGAAATCAACAAGATCGCCGACTGCATCATTCGCGTGCCGGCCGTCCGTGACGTATTCAGCCCCATCACGGCGAGCGTTCCGCTGCAGCTGCTCGCCCGCGAGGTTGCCATCCTGCGCGGTTGCGACGTTGACCAGCCCCGCAACCTGGCCAAGAGTGTCACAGTAGAGTAATCGAGTTCCTACGTCCTAACAACTAAGGCCCGGCTCCGTTGCGGCGGAGCCGGGCCTTGTTGCATTTGCCCAGGTAAAACCTGCCAAAATAAACCTGTCCCTTTTTGGCAGGTTAGCGGAGCTTGCTGGTCTCGAAGTACTCGGGATATTGGTCCAGGACCTCGGTCTGGTTGCGGAACATCATATGCAGGTGCTTGCTGACCAAAAAGCTTGCCTCGATAGGATCGCGACCGGCGATGGCGCGGCGGATTTGCTTGTGCTCGTTAACAATCTCCTGATTGTCGAGCGCCTGCGTAGCGGCGCGCAGCCAGCGGAAGCGCTCCAGGTCGGCATTGGTCGCCTCGAGCCACGACCACACGGTGCTGCGGCACGCGATGCTAAAGATCATGCGGTGCATGAGGTTGTCGCTTAAAAAGAAGCCGATGCGGTCCTCTTCGGCCATGGCTTTTTCCTGCAGCGCGATGGCTCGGTCGAGCTGCTCGATGCCTACCGAGGTGGTACGGGCGCAGCACTCCACAATCACCTGCTTTTCCAGGTGTTCGCGAATGTAGCAGGCACTCTCGGCAAGGGTGAGGTTGATGGGCGAGACATAGGTGCCGCTTTGGGGCACGGTGCGCACTAGGCCCTCTTGCGCCAGACGCACCAGTGCCTCGCGCACAGGGGTGCGCCCCATATCTAGGTCGTCACAAAGCTGCTTGACGCCCAACTTTTCGCCCGGCTTGTAGTCCAGGTAGACTATTTTGCGTCGAATGGTGTGGTAGGACTGGTTCTGTAGGCTCGTTTCCTGCTCGCCGACGTGCATCGATTCTTCCATAGTGCCTCGCAACTGTTCTATCACACTCATATGTCAGTTGTTAATTATGCCGCGAATCAGCTCTCCGCGCTGGGTAATTCGGTTGTTGCCCGAGAACTATTGCGGCATTTTAGTCTGTTTTTGCGTATGGCTGTGCTCAATGTTGCCGTATCATAAGCCGTCGCAAACGTGAAATAGAAAGAAGGAATCCCATATGCAACTGGTAAATATCGTACGCGAGCGCTGGAAGGGTGTCTTGTTCTGCCTGATCATCGCCATCCCTGCGTCGTTGCTCGGCAAACAGATTGAGGTGGTCGGTGGGCCGGTATTTGCCATCCTCTTTGGCATGGTTCTGGCGCTCGTCTTTCCCAAGAATCGTCGCGAACAGCTCGCCGCCGGCGTCACCTATACGTCTAAAAAAGTCTTGCAGTACGCGGTTATCCTGCTTGGCTTTGGCATGAACCTCTCGCAGATTCTGTCCAAAGGCGCCCAGTCGTTGCCGATTATCGTGGCTACGATCTTGACCTCGCTCGTCATCGCCTTTGTGCTCTGCCGCGTTATGAACGTGCCGGGCAAGATCGCGACGCTTGTGGGTGTGGGTTCGTCGATTTGCGGCGGTTCCGCCATCGCCGCGACCGCGCCCGTCATCGATGCCGACGATCGCGAGATTGCCCAGGCTATTTCGGTCATCTTCCTGTTTAACGTTATCGCGGCGCTCGTGTTTCCAACGCTTGGAGGCATGCTTGGGCTGACCAACGAGGGCTTTGGCCTGTTTGCCGGTACCGCTATCAACGACACCTCGTCTGTAACGGCTGCGGCGAGCGCCTGGGACAGTATGCATCCTGGCGCCAATGTGCTCGAGAGCGCTACGGTAGTCAAGCTCACCAGGACGCTGGCCATTATTCCCATCACGTTGGTCCTCGCATGCTGGCAGATGCATCTGGCGCGCAAGGCCGGCGGCGACGCCAAAAGCACGTTCTCCCTTAAGCGCGCGTTTCCCATGTTTGTGCTGTTCTTTGTGCTGGCGAGTGTGGTCACCACAGTGTTTCAGCTTCCCGCGTCCGTTACGGCGCCCATCAAGGAGCTGTCGAAGTTCTTTATCGTAATGGCCATGGCGGCTATTGGCTTTAATACCGATATCGTCGAGCTGGTCAAAAAAGGCGGCAAGCCCATCGCATTGGGCTTTTGCTGCTGGATTGGCATTGCGTGCATGGGTTTGGGAATGCAGCACGTGCTGGGAATCTGGTAGAGAAGTAGCCCATTTACGTGCTGGTTGCCGGTGGCCGCATCCTCGCGGTGGAGCGATAGGAGCTCTTGCGGGTATGGCTTGTCCGCAGGTTAATAGATCCCGAAGAGCTCTTATCGCCCCGCCAGGATGGCGATGCGGGGCAACACCTATACTCGCAGGACGGCGCTTTCTGCCCTATAGTGTTTGGTGAGCAATATCGTTCAATTTTGAAACACTCGATCGTGCGACCGTCGGCGGTTGTACGTCGCAGCGGACAGGGGCAAATCATGGATAGCGATGCCAAGCTGAAGATCTTGACCGATGCCCTAGCTGCTGCCGGGGCCTCGGCATTGGCAATCGATGCGCGTGGGGACGTCGCGATCTCGACCATGAATGACGCGGCGCTTGAGCGGGATGTGGCGGCTTTTGTCGCTGAGCGCCTCGACCGCATAGGAGACGGCGCGCGTCTGGTTATGGGGCGTGCGGGTACGCGCCTGAGCCTGACCGTTCGCCCCACCGATAAAGAGGGCGGGGGCCTTTGGGTCATCGTGGTCCGCGAGGTGCGCGCCGCCGCGGCGCATGCGGGCATCGAGTGGCTCAACGCCGACGAAGTTGAGGCCCGCTACGAATCGAGCGCGTACGGCATCGTCGAAGACGCGGCAGCGGTCGCTGCCCCCGTACGGGAGAGCTATGCGCGCGGAGTGCCCCTTATGCTCGAGGGCGAGCTGGGCGCGGGACAGGATCAGATTGCAAAACGCCTGTACCTGGATGGACCCTATGCCGACCAGCCCTTTGTGTCCGTTGCGCTCGATGAGCTTACGGATCGCGGTTGGCGCCATCTGCTCAAAAGTTCCGAATCGCCGCTATTCCAAACGGGGCTGACACTTTGCATGGGCGGCTGGCATGCTGTTGGCCCCCAACGCCTGCGCGAGCTCGTGTCCGCAATGATCGACACGGCGCTCGCAACTCGTTGCCATGTGGTGTTGACGGCAAACGACATGCCAGGCGGCGGCGAAAGCGATCAGGCTGCTTTTGTAACCGAGCGTCTGGCCTGTGCAGTGAGTGTGGCGCCGGCGATTGCCGAGCAGGGCGGCGCGTCGGAAAAGGTTGCGCGCTATCTGGAGTATCTGGCAGATATGTTTGAGACGGCAACACCCGCCTTGTCGTCCGGGGCGGCAAAGACACTCGATGCCTATCGATGGCCCCGTAACTATCTACAGCTTCGTGAGGTTTCGGAACGACTTTATATATTAGTGAGGACGGGTACAGCCGAGCGGGCGGTGGCGGAGGAGGTGCTCGCCCAGGAGGACGTTATCAAGACCGCGACCTTTGGTGCCCCGACGCTCGATAGCGATCTGTATATCTTGCGCCCACTGGCCGATACCGAGCGCGATATCGCGCGGCTGGTCGTAGGTCACCTTCACGGCAACAGGACCCGAGCTGCCGAAGTGCTAGGCATAAGCCGTACGACCCTGTGGCGCCTGCTGAAGGACGACGACCGTTAAGCGAGGCGCCCGTGACCGCGCGCGGCGCGTGTGATACAGTCCAAAGCAGTATTGTTTCGACTGTGTTACGGCGTGCGGGGAGTATGGCGGAGACTTCAAAAACAAATCGGGTTCGAAAGCCCGCGGCGCCGGTCAACCGTCGCACGACTTCACGGACGTGGGGCAAAAGCGCCTCGGGGTTCGACGGCTCGTTCAAACGCACTAAATATGGTTATCCTTCGGCAAGCGCTCGCTTGGCCATGCAGGCCGAATCATCGCTGTGGGGCCGTAAGCGTGTGGTGGGGTCAAAGCTCAAGCACGACGGAACGCTCGGCTACATTAGCCGTGGCGCTGCTCGCCGTAGCGGCCTCAATCCCGCAGGCTGGCATCGCTATGTTCCGATCGCGGTCGTTGTCGCGGTGATTGTCATCGCGCTCGCGGCGCTCGGTTACGCCGGCGGCGGGGCCAATCTGGACGCAATGTTTAAGTCGCCCGAGCTCGCGCATGCAGGCACAGAAGTTGTCGAGGGCGTTCAGACCCAGACGGGCGTCGCGCCCCAGCGCGGCATGGTCGCAGCCGCTGCCACCATCGCCGATGCGCAAAAGGACGAGGGCGAACAGGGCGATGGCGCCAAAGCGACTCGAACGAATGAAACGACGACAAATCCATCGGCAAGATAAGTTGCTAGTGGGGTAGCAAATTTGGGACGGGGCCTTTTAGCTGCCCAAGTGTCGAATGCCAGCAGCAGCTCATTCGATGTCAGTCGCCAACAGCGAGCGGGCCGCATTTGCGCCAAGGTGACGTGAAATGAGAGGGCGCTGACCTTCTGGTCGCGCCCTCGAAAATGAACGTCAAATTGGCGTGAATGCGGCCCGCGCAGCGTCAGCAGGTCCGCCGTTCGGTAGAACGGCGGAACAAATTACCTAACATACACCACGTTGTCGCGGCGCGGCTTTGCCTCGGGTAGCGTGTCCTCGGCATAGCCCAGAATGCAGTTACCGACACCGCGCAGGCTGCCGTCGGCGGGCAGGCCCCAGCTGGCCAGCAGCTCCAGGCCCTCGGGCGAGTCAAAGACCTCATGCGCGCGGTGAATCCAGCACGAATCGACACCCAGTGCATAGGCGGCGTTGAGCAAGTTGCCCATGGCGAGCGAGCCGTCTTCCAGATGTGTGGGCACGCTGCGGTCAACCAGCACCACCACAACGGTCTTGGCGCCATAGAAGGGGTCGCTGTTGCTGCCCATGACCTGGGCGTTGAGCTGTGAGAGACGCTCGACGGTCGCGGGGTCGGTGACGGCGACAAACGCCACCGGCTGGCGGCCCATGCCGCTCGGTGCATATTGGCCGGCTTCGATAATACGTGCAAGCTTTTTGGCCTCGACGGGACGATCGCTGTATTTGCGGCAGCTGCGGCGGTGAATGAGTGCTTCGATAGTCTCCATGGTGTCTCCTTGCGGTGGCGTTGTAGATGCCCCGTTCATACCCGTCGGGCTCAAACGATAGACGGTCAAGTGCCCGGCAACAGGATAGATTCCAATTGGGTAAGTAGGTTTGCATAAAAGTGCCTTCAAAATGTGACAAGCCAATGGGATGGTTAAACGTTTTATCCCGTCTGCCCTGCGGTTTTTACCACTTGCCTAAATGACGAACGCATAACCTCTGATAAAGGTTTTACTAAAGGAGTACCAACGTTTATCAACGCCCGTGGTGGCGCCGGGCCAGGAGGTAACTATCATGTTCCAGGCTGGAGATGTCGTCGAGACCGATTTCGAAGGATTTCTGAAGCTGCTGCGTTCCAAGACACGCGCTTTTGTGACGATTGACGATCACGAGTACTACATCACGCACACCGATGGCTATTGGCGTGTTCAGGATTGCGAGGCCCTCAACGATAAGGGCCACTTTACTGACTGCTCCGAGCTGGTCAACACGCTCTGCGAGGTCGTCGAGCTGCCTTGGATCTGCGGCAAAAGCCTGCACGATAGCTTCTCGGGCGCTACGGTCTACGAGGCTGTCGCCGCTTAACAGGCAATGAAACCCGATTTTCACGTGACCGCTGGCGCCGCCCCCGCGCCGGCGGTCTTTTTCTGCCGATAGGCCATAAAAGCGTAGGCATTTGCGGAGAACCTGTTGACGATAGTCAAAGCTCGGACTAATCTAGAGACACGAAATTGGTCAAAAATCGGACAATCGAATGGTGGGATAGATGAATAGTGCGGTTACGCCGGTCGACTTCGACCGGTTGCTCAATAGACTCGACCATATCTATTCGGAGTTCTCGCGCGCCTGCGGCCTTTCGGACTGCGCTTACTGGATGCTCGTCGATACCAGCACGGCAGGCGGCAGTATTGCCGTAAGCCGTCTGACAAGCGAATGGTTCTACAGCAAGCAGACCATCAACTCGGCAATTAAAACCTTGGCGGCGCGGGGCTTCGCAACGTTGGAGTTTGCCGAAGGCAGCCGTAAGAACAAGGTTGTGCGTTTGACCGAAGCGGGCATGCGGTTTGCCGAGCAATATGCGCTGCCGGCGCAAGAAGCCGAGCAACAGGCTTTCGAAGTGCTCGAGCCCTGGGAACAGCGCGAAATCATGCGCCTAATCGAAAAATTTTCCCATGCGCTCGGCGATGAGTGCGATGTCTTTAAGCAGCATATCGCTGCCGAGAATCAAGGTGAGGGTGAGTCGTGCGACTGTTAATGAGGTTTTTGAAGCCCTATCGAGGGCTTGTCGCAGTGACGCTGCTGGCGCTGCTGGTGGATAACGTCGGTACGCTGTTGGTTCCCACGATGCTGGCGAACATGGTCAACACCGGTATTACCACGGGCGATGTCGACTACATCTTATGCAACGGCCTATACATGTTTATCGCGACGAGCATGGCTAGCGGCGGCACGGTGCTGGGCTGCTATCTTTCGGCGCGTCTGGCGGCTAACGTGGCCTGCGACATCCGCAATGCCGTCTACGACAAATCACTCGAGCTGTCTGCCAGCGATTTTGAGCGCTTTGGCACCGGATCGATGATCACGCGCTCACTCAACGACATCAACGTGATTCAACAGGCTGTCCTTCAGAC
This sequence comes from Collinsella sp. LCP19S3_D3, assembly GCF_052121455.1. Classification (NCBI taxonomy): domain Bacteria; kingdom Bacillati; phylum Actinomycetota; class Coriobacteriia; order Coriobacteriales; family Coriobacteriaceae; genus Collinsella; species Collinsella sp. LCP19S3_D3. The sequence continues at coordinate 8,695 of NZ_JBQKEF010000021.1, forward strand.
GATTCAGCTGGTGCTGCCCGTGCCGTTCTTGGCTGTGGCGGGCATCATCTTCGCCTGGTTTATCGATCCGGCTATGGGCGTGCTTCTGGGCGTCGTGGTTGCGATCGTGCTGGTTGCGGCGGTCTTTACGGTTGCCAATGCGGCACCGATTTTTATGCGCCTACAGGGCTTTATCGACCGCATGAACGTGGTGCTGCGCGAGAATATTGTGGGCGTGCGCGTTATTCGTGCTTTTAATAAAGAGCATCACGAGGAGCGGCGCCTGGACGAGGTGTTTAGCGACTACGCCGCCAACGCCATAAAGGTCAACCACCTGTTTGTGGGCCTTGACAGCTCCAGCTTCTTTTTGATGAACATCGCCGAGGTGGCGGTGCTGTGGGTGGGCGGTAACCGAGTGGGCGCCCACGCCATGCAGATTGCGAGTATCTCGGCGGTGCTGGAGTATGCAATTCTGATCCTGTTCTTTGTGATGATGGCCCAGATGGTGGTGCTGACGCTTCCGCGTGCTGCCGCGTGCCTGAACCGTGCGCAGCAGGTGTTGGAGATTGAGCCGAGCATCGTGGACGGCGAGCGTACGCTGGGTGACGGGACGCCTGCCTCCGAGGACGATGCGGATGCTGTTGCCGTGTTCGACCACATGTCGTTTCGCTTTGACGACGCCGACGAGGACACCCTGTGCGACCTGAGCTTTGCCTGTCGTCGCGGTCAGACGACCGCGATTGTGGGCTCGACGGGCTCGGGCAAGTCGACGGTGGCAAAGCTTCTGCTGCGCTTCCACGATGCCACCAAGGGCGTCATTCGCCTGGACGGCATCGATCTGCGCGAGCTTTCGCAAGATGAGATTCGCGGGCGCATCGCCTATGTGCCGCAGAAGGCGTGGCTGTTCTCGGGCACCGTGGCAAGCAATCTGCGCTTTGGCAACGAGGACGCGACCGAGGCGGACATGCTTCACGCGCTGCAGGTTGCCCAGAGCACCTTTGTACTCGATCAGCCGCAGGGGCTCGATACTCCGGTTGCCCAGGGCGGTACGAACTTTTCGGGCGGCCAGCGCCAGCGTCTGGCAATCGCCCGTGCGCTCATGAAGCATGCCGATCTGTATATCTTCGATGACAGCTTTTCGGCCCTGGACTTTAAAACCGATGCGGCCTTGCGCCATGCGCTGCAGGACGAGACGCGCGACGCCGCGGTGCTCATCATCGCGCAGCGCATCTCGACGATTTTGCATGCCGACCAGATTGTCGTGCTCAAGGATGGCGAGGTCGTGGGCCTGGGCGCGCACGAGGAACTTATGGAAACCTGCGAGGTGTACCGCGCCATCGCGGAATCGCAGATGAAGGGAGGTGAGTAGCATGACCGAGGAGCTCAAGAAGCGCAGCGACGCTATCGATGCCGTCGTTGTGGACGCGGCCGAGGAAGCGGTCGAGCAGTCTGCCGCGTCGACCGAGCTGGATGCCGCCGCCAGGGCCGCGGCCGAGCGCGAGGCTCGTCGCCAGGCACTGTACGAGGAAAACGAGCGTGCCGAGGACGAGCGCGCCCGTGCCGAGGCAGAGCGTATGCGCGACGTGGACGACGAAGAAGAGGACGAGACGCCCCGGGACACCTGGGCGACGGTGCGCCGCTTGTGGAGCGAGGCCGCCGGCGACCATTGGCGCTTCTATATTGTATTCGCGAGCATTGTGTTCTACGTCATCTTTAACACCGCCGCGCCGGCATATAGCGCTCATGTTATCGACGAGCTGTGGGGCCATATACAGGTGGCGTTTGCCAGCGGAACGACCTTCAGCATCACCTGGGATCAGTGCGGTAAGACCATCTTTGTCTACTTTTTGATCTGGACAGCCGCCGGATCGTTCTATGCGCTGCAGAGTTTTTTGATGTCGAGCGTCGCCGAGCGACTCAACCTGCGTCTGCGCAACCGCATCGCGCAGAAGCTCAGCCGCCTGCCGCTCGCCTACTTTGACGCGCATCGACCCGGCGAAGTGGTCAGCCGCGCGACCAACGACTTGGACAAGATGTCCGAGAGTATGCAGCGCGGATTGCTACAGCTGCTGGTATCAATCGGTACCGTGACGGGTGCCATCATCATGATGTTTGTCTATAGCGTCAAGCTCACGTTGGTCTTTTTGGGCTTTACGGCGGTATCGTTGCTGGTGACCAAGGTGGTTTCGCACCGAACGCATGATGTGACGGGCGAGCGTCAGGAGTGGGTGTCCAAAATCACGAGCGCGGTCGAGGAAGGCTATTCAGGCCGTTTGGTGATTCGCGCATTCAACCGCGAGCATCAGAGCTCTGCCGAGGTGCACGAGGCCTCGAGGGAGCTAGCGCGCGTGAGTACCAAGGCCGACTTTATGATCAATGCCGTCGGCCCTGCGGTTCGCTTTATCGGCCGTTTGGCGCAGATCGTGATCGCGCTGGTGGGCTGCAGCATGCTGGTCGCCGGCCACATGACCGTCGGCGTGTTCCAGGCGTTCTTCCAGTTTATCTACGGGGCGTCCGAACCCATGACGCAGCTGTCGTTCACTTTCAACTCACTGCAGAGCGCGCTGGCGAGTGCGGAGCGCGTGTTCGACCTGCTCGATGAGCCCGAGATGGAAGCCGATCCGCTGCCGGGTGAGGCTGCCAGGCTGCCGGGTCGCATTGAGGGCCGCGTCTCCTTTGAGCACGTGCGTTTTGGTTATTCGCCCGACAAGCCGCTTATGCGTGACGTGTCGTTTACCGCCGAGCCGGGCCAGAAGATCGCCGTGGTGGGAACCACGGGCGCAGGCAAGACGACACTCATCAACCTGCTCATGCGTTTTTACGAGATCGATGGCGGGCGCATTACGCTCGACGGCGTGGACACGAGCTGTATGGACCGCGGCGAGCTGCGCCAGCAGTTTGGCATGGTGCTGCAGGACGCCTGGCTATTCGATGGCACGATTGCCGAAAACATCGCCTACGGCTGTCCCGAGGCGACGCGCGACGAGATCGTGGCGGCTGCGCGCGCCGCGCAGGTCGACTTCTTTGTGCGCACCATGCCGCAGGGTTATGACACGCGGGTGGCCAACGATGCCGAGAGCATTAGCCAGGGGCAGCGCCAGCTGCTGACCATCGCACGCGTGCTGCTCAACAACCCGGCGATTCTCATCCTGGACGAGGCGACGTCGAGCGTGGACACGCGTACCGAGCTCGCCATCGGTCGCGCCATGGACGCGCTTATGCGCGGGCGCACCAGCTTTGTGATCGCGCATCGCCTGTCGACGATCGTGGACGCCGACCTGATCTTGGTCATGGATCACGGCAACATTATCGAGCAGGGCACGCATAAGGAGTTGCTGGCTGCCGAGGGCGCCTACGCCGACCTCTATCTGAGCCAGTTCGCATAATGCGACATGGGGACGGCCCCCTTGTCGCATCGGAAATAAGGCGCGCCGGGGATAGATTCCCTGGCGCGCCTTTGCGCTGGCATGAATGTTGTCATTGGCCGTCCGCGTCTAGCGTTCGTCCACAAGTTTGGCAACGAGGGCTTTGAGCTCGGCTACCTCTTGCTCGAGTTCTTTGACGCGGCGGGCGTTCTCGGTGATGCCCTGACGGTTGAGGGCGGACTGCTCGGCGGCATCGTCAGGCATGTACTCGCGGTGCTGCTTGGCGTCGAAGCTCTCCTCGAACACGCGGCAGCCGTTGCGCTTGATGATGCGTCCCGGCACGCCCACGACGGTGCAGTTGTCGGGCACGTCCTTGACGACAACCGAGTTGCCGCCGATTTTGACGTTGTTGCCGATGCGAATGTTGCCGAGCACCTTGGCGCCCGTGCCCACGGTGACGTTGTCGCCCAGGGTGGGGTGGCGCTTGCCGGTTTCGTTGCCGGTGCCGCCAAGCGTGACGCCCTGGTAGAGCACGCAGTTGTCGCCCACGATGGTGGTTTCGCCGATGACGACGCCCATGGCGTGGTCGATAAAGAAATGCTTGCCGATCTGTGCAGCGGGATGAATCTCGACCCCGGTGATGTGGCGGGTGATTTGCGAGAGCACACGGGCGAGCGAGCGATGACCGTGCTCCCACAGCCAGTGCTCGGGCACGTGGTTCCACTTGGCGTGCAGGCCAGGATAGGAAAGGAAGATGACCAGACCGTTTTGCGCGGCGGGGTCCTGCGCCTGGACGGTCTTGATGTCCTCGCGAATGGTATTGATAAAGCTCACCGGCCGCCCTCCCTTAGCGCCATGGCAATGCGATTCAATAAAGTATAGCGATTCGCTAGGGATTAGGAAGAATAATCTTGGCGGCTTTGCATGACAGGTGTCAGTTATGCAAACTTGCTGGTAATGGAGTCATGCTTTTGTGGGGTTGCGCACGAGGGGGCACCGCAACCGTATACTGGTCAACTTGGACGTATCCGCGCCCACAACTGAGAGGTTTTACTTCATGGGTTTCATCAATTTTATCGCCGAGCTACTCAAAGACCCGCGCACCGCGATTGCCAGCTGGATCGCCGCCGGCCCGCTTATGGCCTACGGCTGCGTGTTCCTCATTATCTTCGTTGAGACAGGCGTGGTGTTCTTCCCGTTCCTTCCCGGCGATTCACTGCTGTTTGCTTCGGGCTTCTTTGCCCATAACGGTGGCTTTAACATCGTGGCCCTGCTGGCCGTAGCATGGGCCGCTGCCATCCTGGGAGACCAGTGCAACTTTATGATCGGTCACTTCTTTGGCAAAAAGATCATCGCTTCGGGCAAGGTCAAGGCCATGACGCCCGAGCGTATCAAAAAGTCCGAGGACTTCTTGGACAAGTGGGGTCACCTGGCCATCTTCCTCGGCCGCTTCTTCCCGTTTATCCGCACCTTTGTGCCCTTCATTGCCGGCATGGGCGGCATGCACTGGCGCAACTTTGTCATCTACAACGTGCTGGGCGGCATTACCTGGTCGACGGTCTTTACACTGCTGGGCTACTTCTTTGGTGGCATTCCCTTTGTGCAGGAGCACTTTGAGTTGCTGATCATTGGCATCGTAGCCGTGTCGATCATCCCGACTGTAGTCGGCCTGGTTAAGGCTAAGCTGGGAAAACAGAACGCCTAATCCGCGCTTGTTGCGACTCTCCAAATGGGTGTCGACAAGAATAGTGCCCAACAAGTATGGGGTGCGATTGGGCTTTATGACAAAGGCGCCGCTGCGAGCAGAAGGAGCTCGCGGCGGCGCCTTTTGTGCGCTAATAGCTATTCGGAGCTATTTGATTTTCTTAACGGTCAATGCGACAGAATCGATTGATTTCGAACTGACCAGGTTGGGATATTCCTCACCGTTGGAATTGGTGCTGTAGACCAACTTGAGTTCGGAGTTGGGCGCAACATTTTGAGAGACAACGACGTAGTTCGCAAGAGCGGAGGAGTCGGTCGGGTCTACATAGGCGCCATCTTCGGAAACAATATCGAGCTGGATATAGGTTGGACCATAGGAATCGTTGAAGGTGTCTGCAAGGGAGAGATAACCGCAGTCTGCAAGATTCCTGCCTACATAATCTTTAATGAAATAAGTGTATTTGTCTGTGGCGGGATTGATTTTGGTTAATTTGGCGACCTTCTTTGTTGAGCTGCCGACTTTGCCGAGCGATAGCACGATTTCATCAATGGTTTGCGTTGCAACGATGGTAGTATCCTCGCCGTCCGAGTCGCTTGAGAACGTATAGGTAAACTCGGTATTGGGGTCAAGGCTCTGCGAAACGACTTTCCAGTCTTGAAGTGCGGAGTCGTCCCAATCGTTTTCGTCCGACCCCAGGTCGATATGGGAACCATCCGGCGTGAGGAACACGATTTTGAGCGTACCGTTTCCATAGTGATCGTGTCGCATTTCATCGAGTGCCGTATAACCCACCTGGCGCGCGTTCATTCCAACATAGTTTTTGACATATTGAATATGGGGGTCATCCGACGATTTGATTTTAACCGGTGCGGATGACTCGGCTTCTTGTGCTTCGTCTTGGGTTGCGGTTGAGCCGGTTTGGGCTGGAGCCGAGCAACCGCTCATCGCTAGTGCCAATGAGCTTGCGAGACCGATGATGACAAGAGTCTTGTTCATGAAAATTCCTTCCTTCGATATCCCGACATGAGTATTGTCGTGCTGGGAAGGGTTGGATTCCTCAGTTGCCAACTGAATCGGATGTGCTGTCGGCGAACGGCGCCCCGGTTCTACCACTGGGCGGCGTAGATATCGCAGCTTGCGTGCATGGGCGGATTGTGGACATCGATCGAAACGGGGGTCGTGGAACCGACGGCGGGGCAGTCGGAAAAGTTGTTATAGCCGGCAACGATGTTGCCCTGCTTGTCGCGCAGGATGGCCGATAGGAACACCTGGGTCTTATCAAAGCCGCTCGGGGCGCTTTGGAGTTTGAGCTTTGCCAAGAATGACTGCATGCCGTCTGTCCCAGCGGATTCGGTACTATCGAAAATTTCGTACACCGGTGCTTCGGTGGCGGTGGCAAGTGCAACGCCGCTGGGTGTGACTGCCTCGAACTCAACGCGTGCGGGAGCGGTGCCATTTCCCGTCTGATCGCCAAAGTAGACGGTCTGGCCGGGCTCGATGGCGCTGTAGGTTTTCTCATCCGTAAAGATCAGGTTATCGTCCGCATCGTATCCGGAGACCTTAATGGTGGGAAATGCGATAGCGGCAGGGCCGTCGGAGTTTTTAAGGCCGATGCCAAAATGGACGTACCCGTGCCCATCAACCGACCAGCCTGATTCCGCGATCGAGAGCTCGGCGGATAAACGGTTGGCATTGCTTGCCGAATTTGCTTTTTTGGATGTCGAAACGCCATCAGACTGGCCGGCTTGCGATGGGGACGTGGGCCCGTTGCTGCTTTCTCGGCCGGCGTGGAACGTCGAGATGGCAATCGCGCCGACTGCCATCAGCCCGGCAAGCATCGCGGTGACGAGTGCCAGTTTTAGCAACAGGCCGCCAAAGGTCCGCGTCCTGCTTTTGCCTGGATTGCGCTTAGGCGCATGCGTGCCCGCCGCCATTTGGGCATGGTCGACCTGCCCATCTGTGCCAGAAGATGCCCTGTCGTTTCCCGGTCGAGACGAGCCGGCGAGCGCCCCTGCCAGCTCTGCTGCAGACTGAAATCGCGCGCTTGGCTCAAACGAGCAGGCGCACGTGATGGCATGGGCGAGCGTCGCGGGTGCATTATCAAGATTCTTCTTAAGAATCTGCTCGTAAGCCTCGTCATCGGGCCGGACACCCGTAAGCGCAAAGCCAAGAACGCGTCCGATGGAGTAGACATCACTTCGCGCATCGGTCTGGGCAAAGCCGTATTGTTCGGGCGAGGCGAACCCCCAAGTTCCGAGGGAGGTCGTGTCCTTGCTTGCCCCTTCGACGCGCATGCGGGCAATACCGAGGTCGATGAGGTGCGCGCCGTTCGCGGCAACCACGATATTGTTGGGGGAAATGTCGCGGTGGACGATGCCGTGTCTGTGGAGCTCCTCGGCCGCCTCGCAAAGCTCGATGCCAAGCGATGTCGTCTCTTCCGGCGTCAACGGCCCATCGGTTTCGATAACTTTGGAAAGCGACCGACCCGGCACAAAGTCGTAGACGACAACAAAGTGCTCGGGTAGTTCGTAGGTCGCCTCGACGCGGGGAAGGCGGGGCGAGCTGCATTCTGTGAGTGCCGACCATACATTGCGGCGGGCAAGCTCCTGTCGAATCTTCTTTCGCACGAAGGGACCGGCTCCGTCAATCGTGACGAGTTCGGTAATGCCGTCTTCGCCGCGTGCGAGCACCTGCTCGACGCGATAGGTGTCGTCAAGGCTCATGGCATGCATGAGCTGGTTGTCGTTCAAGCCGTCCTCCCTTCATGGTAGCTGGGCAAATGCCCCAAAAATAATATGCCAACGATTGTTCTGTTTGTTCAGTTGGCAACTGAATCGCGTATGGAGCCGATAGAGCTGCGGGGCTCGCGCGGACGTGGGCGTCTATTTGAGCGGGTTGGTTCCCAGAAGCGTTTTTTCACCCAGGCGGTAGAGCTCGTCGTCGGTGCACGCTCGGCTCATGCCGCGTTCGATGCACCAGATGACGATGGCGTCGCGGCGATCCTTGCACCAAAGCTCGGCGACGCTGTCGAGTCTCAGAAGGCGCTGCGTCTCTCGAAGCGTGCAGCCGATACCGAGTGCCAACATGATGGCGTGGTCGCGGCCGGGGCGGCTTTTGCCGGCAAAGATGTCGTACACAACGGTCGGGTTAAGGCCCGAGTTGCGTGCGACGTCCGAGCGCTTGATGCGGCGCTCGTCGATGAGGCAGCGCAAGTACGAGGGAAGCGTTTGGTCGACGGTTTCGCCTTCGTCCAGATAGGCGTCGATGCTCGAACTGGCCAACAGCCGCTTGAGCAGGTCTTCCGTCAAGTGTTCGCGTTTGTTCTGAGTTGCCAAGGGGGCTCCAATCATCGTCTCGACTTAGAGTATATCGATAGGGCGGTCGCGGGGCGCATGGGGCGAGCGGACGCCGCGGCTTGGAGGACGCCTATTTACCCTGGTGAATTCCGAAGCAAATGAAAATACTTTACTTAGTTAAAGAAAAACGTTTTATCCGACGCGCGCGGGGAGTACAATCTCGTCCATGCGAATCGACGTGCCATCGGCTTCGATGTTGCCCGCGTGTCCCGTCCGGCTCTACGCTCCGGGCGTGCGACGTTGCGACACGGTCGGCCTCGGTCCTTGCGTGCGGGTTCGCGAGTATGCAACTGTGTATGTAAGGAGCGACATATGACTGTCGAGAAGAAGGATATCGATTGGGGTAGCCTCGGCTTTGGCTACATGAAGACCGATTACAGCTACGAGGCTCATTGGAAGGATGGCGAGTGGGACGAGGGCGGCCTGACCACCGACCACACCATGCATGTCTCCGAGTGCGGCGGCATCTTCCATTACTGCCAGGAGGTCTTTGAGGGCCTGAAGGCCTACACCGCCGAGGATGGCAGCATCGTCTGCTTCCGTCCCGACATGAACGCTGAGCGCATGTATAACTCTGCCCAGCGCCTCGAGATGCCCCCGTTCCCCAAGGACAAGTTCGTTGAGGCCGTCAAGCAGGTCGTTTCTGCCAACGCCGCCTGGGTTCCGCCTTTCGGCTCCGGTGCGACCCTGTACGTGCGTCCGTTTATGATTGGCTCTGGTGACGTGATTGGCGTGGCTCCTGCTCCTGAGTACACGTTCCGCATTCTCGTGACTCCGGTCGGTCCGTACTTTAAGGGCGGCCTTAAGCCCGTTAAGCTGCGCGTTTCCGAGTATGACCGTGCAGCCCCGCATGGCACCGGCAACATCAAGGCCGGCCTGAACTACGCCATGTCCCTTAAGCCCACGATGGAGGCCCATCGCGAGGGATATGCCGAGAACCTGTATCTTGACTCCGAGTCTCGCACCTATGTCGAGGAGACCGGTGGCGCCAACGTCCTGTTCGTGAAAGAGGACGGCACCCTCGTCGTTCCGCAGTCGCACACCGACTCGATCCTGCCCTCCATCACCCGTCGCTCGCTCGTTCAGGTCGCTCAGGACCTGGGCATGACCGTTGATCAGCGTCCCGTCGAGTGGGCCGAGGTCAAGGCCGGCACCTTTGTCGAGTGCGGTCTGTGCGGCACCGCTGCTGTTATCTCCCCGGTCGGCGAGATTGACAACAAGGTTTATGGTGCCGACGAGACCGTGACCTTCCCGGCTGGCTGCACCGAGATCGGCCCTGTTATGAAGAAACTTCGCGAGACCCTGACTGGTATTCAGTCTGGTGCTGTCGAGGATAAGCACAACTGGGTTTACACCGTCGCGTAAGCTGTCTTGTATGTTCGGCCCGAGGGCGACCTTCCTTTCCGGCGCGTCCTCGGACATGAAAGAACCCCCGCTGCGCACTACGTGCGGCGGGGGTTCTTTTGTCCTGCGGAGTGCGCCTGGGTGTGGGCTCCATAAGGAGCTTGGCCCTAGTGACCCCGCGCAGTTCTGTAGGAAAACCGCGCACCAGGAAGAGGTGCGTGCGCGGTTTTCCGGTTGCCGCTCGCCTGGGGTGGGACGGGGCGTACATTTTTGGGAGTTTTCAGCAGCCGGGTGCGCATGCATACGGGATTTTGGGCGAAAGTCAGGCGCCGTGAGCCGCATCCTGTAGAAAATGAGTGATCCCTGAGGTGCTGAGGGCTCAGAATCAGGGTTTTCAACGCGGTTTTGTGGGCCCGTTCCTGTTCCTTTGGGCTCCGGTATGCTGAAAACTCCAAAATTTGCACACCGCCCTCTGGGGTACCTGTGGGCAAAAAGCAACCGCCCCGTCGAAGTATGCATTCGACGGGGCGGTTTATGCATATACCCGATTAAGGATACGCTGCGGATCTGTTAGAACTTGACGGTCGGGGCCTGGCGGGCGGCTTCAACTGCCTCGAAGCCCTGGCGCTCCTTAAACTGGAAGATGCCGGCAAAGATAACGGCCGGGAACGTCTGGATGGCGTTGTTGTAGCTGAGCACGCAGTCGTTGTAGCTCTGGCGCGCGTAGCTCACCTTGTTCTCGGTGTCCTCGAGCGTAGCCTGGAGCTGCATAAAGTTGGTGTTCGCCTTAAGGTCGGGGTAGGCCTCGGCCACGGCAAAGAGCTGGCGCAGTGCACCGGTCAGCACATTGTCGGCTTCCATTTTGGCCTCGGGGGTGGTGGCGCTTACGGCGGTGTTGCGCGCGTTGATCACGGCGGCGAGCGTGTCCTGCTCGTGCTTGGCGTAGCCCTTGACGGTCTCGACCAGGTTGGGGATCAGGTCGTTGCGGCGCTGCAGCTGCGTGTCGATGTTCTGCCAGGCGTTATCGATGCGATTGCGCTTGGTAACCATGTTGTTGTAGATGCCAGCGATGGCGCAGACGATCACAACGACAACAACGATACCGATGATGACGGGAAGCATGATGTCTCCGTTTCGAATGGCAGCGGCGTTTTGCGCCGGCCGTTGTTGGTATAACGTATCTAGTATACCCGCAACCTTTGGCGGTGCCGAACTTTCCGGTAAGCGTTTTGTTTCAACCAGGGAGGGGGCGCCAATATCGAACGGTTGGTACAGGTGTAAGATATGCGACAAATTACGGAATGCTGTCTACGCCTTGAGGATGGCGATACGGATGGACCTTCGCATCAAGAAAACCTATCGTGCCCTGTTCGACGCCTTTACCGAGCTTTTGGAAGAGCATCGGTTTGAGGATTTGACGGTTGCCATGCTTTGCGACCGGGCCCTGATTCGCCGCACGACGTTCTATAAGCATTTTCGCGATAAAAACGATTATTTTGCCTTCTATATCGATGAGCTTATGACGGGCTTGCCCCAAAACCAGACCGACGCAGCGGACGCGGAGCCGCTTGTGGATGTACAGGCGCTTCGCCATGAGGTCTTTGACGATGCCATGAATATGGTACTGGCGCATGAGCAGCTCATGGATAACCTTTTGGCGAGCAGCATGTCGGGCATGCTGACCGGCATGATTTGCGACCGCATCGCGCGTTCCATCCGTGAGCGCGTGATGAGCTCGCTTGCCGAAGACGCCCTGGCGCCCGTTTCGCTCGAGACGACATCGGAATTTATCGCCGGTGGCATTATTCGAGTGTTCACAAATTGGTGGGAATCGGGCCACGATCTTGAGCGTCGACCCGAGATGGCCGACGTGGTCGATGCGCTGTTTGAGCGCACCATGACGCCGGTGAATCACTAAGGTGGCGGAGAGAGGGGGATTCGAACCCCCGGAACGCTCTCGCGCTCAACGGTTTTCAAGACCGCCGCATTCAACCGCTCTGCCATCTCTCCGTGAGTCGTAATGATAGCATCGTTTTGAATTTGCAACAGGGAAGGCGAACGATGACGATCACCGAAATCGACGAGAAGTTCATGCGCGAGGCGCTGGCGGAGGCGCGCGCCGCTGCGACAGTGGGCGAGGTGCCGATTGGTGCTGTGGTGGTGCGTGCGGGCGAGATTGTCGCGAGGGCGCATAATCGCCGTGAGCTCGACCAGGACCCTTCGGCACATGCCGAGTTTTTGGCCCTGTGCGCCGCCGCTCAGACGCTTGGGCGTTGGCGCCTTTCCGATTGTACGGTCTACGTGACGCTCGAACCCTGCTGCATGTGCGCGGGGCTTATGGTTAACGCGCGCGTGGGGCGTTGCGTGTATGGTGCGGCCGATGCCAAGGCGGGCGCGGTGGGCTCGCTGTATGACCTCAATGCCGATTCGCGCCTGAACCATCGGTTTAATGTGACCGCGGGCGTGCTGGCAGACGAGTGCCGCAGGGTACTGAGCAGCTATTTTAGTGGGCTGCGTGACACCGATGGTGCTGTCTGCGGTTGTGGGGCCGATCTTGAGGCGCATGTCGCTCATGCCAAGGCACTTGCGGGTGTTGGGAATCTCGCCGACGAGACGCTCAACTTTGGTCCTGTGCAGCGCCGGCCCCGCCGTGTGCTGTTGGTGATCGATTCCTTTAAGGGCAGCGTTTCGAGCGCGCAGGCGGAGGCGGCCGTTGCCGAAGGCGTGTTCCAGGTGTGGCCCGATGCCGAGCTGAGCGCTTTGCCGCTGGCAGATGGTGGCGAGGGAACGCTCGATGCCGTCGCCGCGCGCGGCGGCGAGCTTTTGACCTGCGAGGTTGCAGGGCCCTTGGGCGATCGCGTGTCTGCCCGGATGCTGGTGGACGGCGAGCACGAGTCGGCTGTAGTTGAGATGGCCGAGGCGGCGGGTATTGGGTATTCGCCCTGCACGGAATCGGCGGCGCTTGCGGCTTCGACCTATGGCGTGGGCGAGCTCATGCTTCGCGCGGTCCGTGCTGGGGCAAAGACTATCTATATTGGCTTGGGCGGCAGCGCTACCAACGATGGCGGCGCCGGTATGCTGCAGGCGCTGGGCGCGCGTGTGGTCGATGATCAGGGCTGCGATGTCGCCCCCGGTCTTGCGGGCCTTGAGCAGGTAGCGAGCGTTGATTTGGCGTCGGCGCTTGAGGTACTGGGCGGCGTGCGTGTCGTGGTGCTCTCCGATGTCGAGAACCCACTCGTGGGGCGTCGCGGCGCGCTTGCGGTGTTCGGTGGACAGAAGGGTCTGCCGACGGGGGATGCCGAGGCCCTGGGCAAATACGACGGATGGATGGTCGGCTATGGCCGCCTGCTCGATGCGGCGATTGCTAGGGCGCGGGCTCAGGGGTTGTTGCGCGCGCCCGAGGGCGCACGGTCATTTGGATCGGTGCTTGGTGTGCCCGGTGCCGGTGCCGCCGGCGGCTTGGGTGCCGCGCTGCTGGCGCTCGGTGCGGAGCTGCGCTCGGGCGTGGAGACGGTGCTCGATTTGATTGGGTTTGACGAGTGCGTGCGCGATGCCGACCTGGTCATAACGGGCGAGGGCAATATGGACGAGCAATCCGCCGCCGGTAAGGCGCCGGTGGGCGTGGCCCGTCGTGCGAAGCGATATAGCAAGCCGGTGGTCGCCGTCGTGGGCGGTCGTGCCGACAACCTGGATGCGGTGTATGGACAGGGTATCGACTTGGTTCTGCCGGTCTGCCGCAGACCCATGCCCCTTGACCAAGCGCTCGACCCCCAGGAATCCACAACCAACCTCATCTGTGCCGGCGAGGCAGCCGCTCGAGCCTACGACCTCGGCCGTATTTAAGTTTATCCGGGCAAGTCTCAATAAGTTGCGGTGGAATAGTTCCTGTTTTTGGCCTTGGCCGTAAAACAGGAACTATTCCACCGCAACTCAAAAGTAGTCTTTTTGGCCCCGTCCCAAATTAGCTACCTTGCCCCATCGGGCAGGAGCGGGTAAGATATACCGAGCGCCAAGCGCGTTCGATGGGTTCGGATGACGACATGTTCCGAATCTGGTCAGGTCCGGAAGGAAGCAGCCATAAGGAGCCTCTGTCGGGCATCCGAATCCATCGAGCGCACGGGCGCTTTTTGGTGCCGCGATGCGGTCCCGGTGCCGGCGGGCTGTTTGGTGTCTCGCTGGTCCTCGGCTTTGCCTGCGGGATCGCTCGACTACCAAACAGCCCGCCGGCACCGGGACCACTTCGTCCAAAAATCACCCGTAGAGGGCGCATTTATCTGAAGAATTGAATCCCGTGTCTTGCGGCGCTCGCTGGCGTTGCCAAAGCATCGGCTGCTACATGCCTTGGGCGCTAGTGACCGTCGCCCTTACATCTGTAACGAGTTGCTTACGCATCTCCAGGGCTCGCCGTACTATCATGAATCAGATTGAAGAGAGATGATGATAGGGAGCGCCTTTTTATGATTGAGCTGCTCAGGCGTTTTGGTGGTAAGTTTCGCCGGTATATGGTGATTGGTCCTGCGTGCAAGCTGATCGAAGTGATTTTTGACCTGCTTACGCCGCTCGTAATTGCCCAGATGATCGATAAGGGTATTGGCGCACGCGATGTCAACGCCGTCGTCCACTACGGTATGGTGCTCGCCGCCATGGCTGTGATCGGCATCTCGTTTACGCTCGTCTGCCAAAAGATGGCGGCGCTCACCTCGCAGGGCATGGGCACCGACATCCGCGGCGCACTCTACCAGCACATCAATAAGCTGAGCTATGCCGAACTCGACCGCTTTGGCACGCCGTCGCTCATTACGCGCATCACCAACGATGTCAACCAGGTGCAGCTTGCCGTGGCGCTGGGCGTGCGCATGCTCATTCGCTGGCCCTTTTTGGCGGTGGGCTCTATGTGCGCGGCCCTTGCCATCGACCTTAAGCTCGGCGTGATCTTTTTGATTTGCACGCCCGCCATCGGCTTGGTGTTTTGGTTTGTCATGGCGCGCTGCATTCCGTACTACAAGCAGCTGCAGGCAAAGCTCGACCGCATCGCACTCATTTGCCGCGAGGGGCTTTCGGGCGCCCGCGTGGTCCGCGCCTTTGTACGCGAGGATCACGAGCGCGAGCGCTTTGCCCTAGCCGCCGATGAGCAGGCGCATGTTGCCATCGCGGTGGGCAAGCTCTCGTCGATCCTTAACCCCGTCACGTTTTTGATGATGAACCTGGGCGTGTGCGCCATCCTGTGGGTGGGCGGCATCCAGGTCAACGCGGGTGAGCTTACGCAGGGCCAGGTTATGGCGTTTGTGAACTACATGACGCAGACGCTCACCTCCATCGTGTACGTCGCCAACCTGGTCGTGGTCTTTACCAAGGCGAGCGCCAGCGCGTCGCGCATCAACGAGGTGCTCAATTGTGAGCCGAGCATCACCGACGAGGGCAACCAGCCGGTCGCGCTGCCCAAGCCGAGCGAACTGGCGGGTGGCGCTGTTCCAGTTCCCGCACTGAGCTTTGACCATGCGAGCTTTTCGTTTGGCGCGGGCGCTGCCAACGCCGTCAACGATGTGACCCTGGAGCTGCCGGCGGGCAAAACGCTCGGCATTATCGGCGGCACGGGCAGCGGCAAGTCCACACTCGTCTCGCTTATCCCACGCCTGTACGATGCGAGCGCCGGCAGCGTGAGCGTGATGGGCGCCGACGCGCGCACCTGGCCGCTCGACCAGCTGCGCCACGTGGTCGCGACCGTCCCGCAGCGCGCGTCGCTGGTGAGTGGCACCATCCGCAGCAACCTGACCTGGCGCGACGAGGCGGCAACCGACGAGGAGCTGTGGGCGGCGCTCGATATGGCGCAGGCCAGCGAGTTCGTACGCAACGAGCCGCAGGGCCTCGATGCCCCGGTCGAGGCGGGCGGCAAGAACTTCAGCGGTGGCCAGCGTCAGCGCCTGACTATCGCGCGTGCCTTAGTGGGCTCGCCGCAGGTTCTGATTATGGATGACTCCGCCTCGGCGCTCGACTTTAAGACCGACGCAGCGCTTCGCCGTGCCATTCGCGAACGAAGCGTGTGCGGTGCCGCCGAGGGCGGGCTGCCGCTGACGACCATCATCGTGAGCCAGCGCGTCTCGACCGTGCGCGACGCCGACGTGATTTGCGTACTCGACCACGGCTCGGTCGCGGGCTTGGGCACGCACGATGAGCTGTATGCAAGCTGCCAGCTCTACCGCGAGATTTGCCAGTCGCAGCTTCGCCGCGAGGAGCTCGAGGGTCAGCAGGGGAGTACGGCGCCCACGCCCGCTCCAAGCCCCGCGTCCGCCCCAGGCGCCCCGACCGCCCCCGCATCCGTCTGCGCAAAGGAGGGCTGCTAAATGAATCCCTACACTTCCTCCGGTTCGGTCGCCACGATGACGGCCAACGTGTCCGGCAACGATAACCTCAGTGACTTGGGTGACGGCCCGCGCCAGCCCGGCGATCCCGAGCGCTATCCCGTGGGTGCGGTGACCCGCCGCCTGCTGGGCTATGTTCGTCCGCACCGCATTTCGTTTGTAGCGTCGTTTGTGAGTGCCGCCGCTTCGGTGATCTTGCAGCTCTACACGCCCATCCTCGTCGGCGAGGGCATCGACCTGATCGTCGCCGCCGGGCAGGTGGACTTCGACGCGCTGCTGCCGCTCGTTACCAAACTAGCGCTCGTCGTGGTGGGGGCCGCGGCCTTTCAGTGGCTGCAGGGCTACTGCGTAAACCGCCTGTCCTACGAGACGGTGCGCGACATGCGCGTGGAGGCGAGCGACAAGCTCAGCCGCATGCCGCTCAGCTTTATCGACAGCCACGCCCACGGCGACCTTATGGGCCGCGTGGTCAACGATGTCGATCAGGTGGGCGATGGCCTGCTGCAGGGCTTTACCCAGCTTTTCACCGGCGTTATCACCATCGTGGGCACGCTCGCGTTTATGCTTTCCATCAACCTGACCATGACGCTCGTGGTGGTGCTCGTCACGCCGCTTTCCATTTTTGCAGCCGGTGCTATTGCCAAGCTCTCCAACAAGAGCTTTACGGCACAGCAGCGCATTCAAGGGCAGCTCGGTGGTCATATCGAGGAGTACGTGGGCGAGCAGAAGCTTGTCGACGCTTTTGCCTATGGCTCCAACGCGCAAGCGAGCTTCGATGCCCTCAATGCCGAGCTCTATACCGCGGGCGAGCGCGCGCAGTTTATGGGTTCGCTCTCCAACCCCGGCACGCGCTTTATCAATAACATCATCTATGCCGTGGTCGCTGTGATCGGCTGCGTGGGCGTGATCACGGGCGTGCCGGCGGCGCTTACGGTGGGCGGCGTGCAGATTTTCCTGTCCTATGCTAACCAGTACACCAAGCCGTTCAACGAGGTCACCAACGTTATTACGCAGATCCAGGCGGCGTATGCCTCGGCGCGCCGCATGTTTGCGCTGCTCGATGCGCGCGAGCAGGAGCCCGACGCGTCGGACGCTATAGAGCTTGCCGCACCGCAGGGCGAGGTCGCCTTTGAGCATGTGGACTTTAGCTACGTGTCCGACCGCAAGCTGCTGCAGGATATCTGCATCGAGGCCAAGCCCGGCATGCGCTTTGCCCTGGTCGGCCCTACGGGCTGTGGTAAGACAACGCTCATCAATTTGCTGCTGCGTTTTTATGATATCGATGCCGGCCGCATTGCGGTCGATGGCCGTTCCTCGCGTGACTACACGCGCGCAAGCCTGCGCCGTGCCTTTGGCATGGTGTTGCAGGATACGTGGCTGTTCGAGGGCACGGTGGCAGACAACATAGCCTACGGCTGTCCCGATGCCACGCGCGAGCAGGTTATCGAAGCTGCCAAGCGCGCGCATGCGCACAAGTTTATCGTGCAGCTGCCGCAGGGCTACGACACGGTGATTGGCGAGGACGGCGGCACGTTTAGCCAGGGTCAAAAACAGCTGCTGTGCATCGCGCGCGTCATGCTCACCGACCCGGCGATCTTGCTGCTGGACGAGGCGACCTCGAGCATCGATACCCGCACCGAGCTGCAGGTGCAGGCGGCATTCGACGAGCTCATGGCCGGTCGCACAAGCTTTGTGGTGGCGCACCGCCTGAGCACCATTCGCAACGCCGACTGCATTCTGGTGATGCGCGACGGCGAGATTATCGAGCGCGGCACACACGACGAGCTGCTGGCGGCAGACGGCTTCTATGCCGATCTTTACCGCAGCCAGTTTGCCCAGTAGGGGCCACCGATTAGCGGCCGGTGGTTTACATCTGTCACGTTGGTACTAAGATATTCATCTAATAAATTGCATTAGTGGCTTTAGTTTTGGGGGAAACGAGGCAACGTGACTATGACGTGCTCTTTGGTGGTTAACAGCAAGAGCGGTAATACCAGGATGGTTTCGGGCGCGATCAAGCGCGCTCTGCAGGCTGCGGGTGTTGAGTTTGTCCATGCCGCGGCGTTGAGCGACGATGCGGATGCAGATCAGGTTGCGCTCGAGGCGCAGGGCGCCTGCGCGGCCGACACGGTGCTCGTCGGTTTTTGGTGTGACAAGGGCGCGTGCACGCCTTCGGTCGCGGCGTTGCTCTCCACCTTGCACGGCAAGCGCGTCTTTTTGTTTGGCACCTGCGGTTTTGGCGCCGACCAGAGCTATTATCAGCAGATTATCGATCGCGTGACCTCCAATTTGGCCAATGATGCCGAGCTTGTAGGTTGGGCGATGTGCCAGGGCAAGATGGGCCCTGCGGTCAAGCAGCGCTACGAGGCCATGCTCGAGCAAGATTCCGACAACGCCCGCGCTAAGATGCTGCTCGACAACTGGGTTGCCGCGAAGGACCATCCGACCAAGGAAGATCTGGACAACATGGCGGCAGCCGCCAAGAAGGCCGTGCTGGGCGAGTAGGTCTATCGCTGCCGCGCGTGCGAAATAATACAGAAGAAAAAGCCTCGAAATCCTCGAGGCTTTTTCTTGACACTCGCGGGAGCAACCGTGGCAAGCGTGTGGGGCGACATTTTCCATCACCCCGATGACGAGGCCGTCCTGGAAGACACGCTCTCCTGCATCCGCTGGATGTATTGAGCGTGGGACGGGCTTTCCAGATGGGCAGGGTTTCGGAAAGTGCGTCCCGGAATCGGCGCTCAGACTGGGATACACTTTCCGCTTTACGCCTTGTCCGGAAACTGTGTCCCGGAATTAAGGGGGACTGCGGACGATTTCTTGGACCGTTACGCGGCCCTTCCCAGCGCGGCGCGGAACTCGGCCGGCGTGCGGCCGCCGAGCGCATCGCTGCGCCTCTCCGTATTGTATCGG
>NZ_JBQKEF010000022.1:0-26482 GCF_052121455.1 Collinsella sp. LCP19S3_D3
CGGTGAGCCCGGCGCCGCGAAGCGCCCTGGCCCTCTCCACCATTCTCCTACTGTATGCCATGCGGACTCCGTTCCGGACCTCAACGGTCCAACTTTTTGTCCGCAGTCCCCTTCTGGCGGAAACTGCGCCCCGAAATTACAGTCCAGAACGGGATGCGGTTTCCGGTTGAGGTCTTCAGCGGAAAGTGCGTCCCGGAATTTGGGCTTGGAATGGGATGTACTTTCCGGATAGGACCGCATACGGAAAGTACATCCCATTCTGGAGGCTCATTCCGGGACAGGCTTTCCGGTTGGGCTTCAAGCGGAAAGTCTGTCCCATTTCTCAGAGAGCGCCAAACTAAAATTCGCCAAACGCCAGCTCGGCGCCCTGTCCCACTTAGGCGCCAATCGCACGACGATACTCTGCCATTACCTGCGCATCGGCAGCTGCGGGGTCGGCAAAATAGCGCCAGTCATAGGTCTCGGCCGAAACAACTCCGCGATAGCCGCGCGCCACCAGCCTATCCAGGTCGGCGCGCATATCGCGGTCGCCGTCACCCCAGGCAAGATGCGTCGTGCCGTCTGCCGCAACATCGACAAAATGCACGTGGGCGACATCATCGCCAAGCAGATCGAAATAATCGTCGATGGTATCCCCTGCCACCGCCATAGCGCCCAAATCCAGACACGCCTTAAGTGCCGGATGATCAACTGCCTCGATCATGCGCTTCGTGTCGGCCGCCGAGTTCACGATCATCGACTCAACCGGCTGTAGGGCCTCGAGCACCAGTCGCACGCCGCGCTCTCCCGCATGCTCGCCAATCGCACGCAGCATCGAGGCGCTGCGACCCCACGCGTCCTCGATCGGCTCGTTCAAAAATGCCCAGCCGCTCGAGACCATGACCTGCTCGGCTCCAAGTTCCGTCGCGATATCCACAACGTTCTTAAAGTACGCGAGCGTGCGGGCGCGCGCCTCATTCCCGCGCGCCGCGATATTCCACGGCTTGGGGTTGTTCTGTTCGGGACAAAGCCCCACAATCCGAACCCCATACCGCTGTGATAGCTCCCGCACCTGCTCGAGCGAATCGTATCCATGGCAATCGACATACAGATGCATCGCCCCGGTCCAAAGCTCGCAACACGTGTAGCCCGAGGCCGCTGCCGAAGAAAAGAACTCCTCAAGGTCAAAATAACGATGGCTGATATTCATGGCGGCAAGCTGGGGATAGCTCATAATTACTCTCCAACCCAAGCGAGGCCCCGTTCCATATAGGAGCGAGGCCCAATTACACAAACGTTATTTGCTCTTAGTAGTCGAACTGGTGATAGTAGCGACGGTAGTTGAGGTTGTGCTTGGTGACCGTCTCGTAGTAAGCGGCAAGGCGATCGGTGATCAGCGAGGAGAGGATCCACGGGGACACGATGACGCGGAACTCGTCGTCAAGGCCGGGGATCGCGAACTCGGCGGTGTCGATGACGTTGATGTCGGTGTCGCCGGTCACGCCGCGGGTCAGGAAGGCGCGGACGCGCTCGTCGAGCTTGCGGTTCTCGTCCTCGCCCATGAACAGGAAGACCGGGACGCCGGGCTCCACGAGCTCGAGGGTGCCGTGGAAGAAGTCGGCCGAGGTGATGTAGCGGGTGCGCTTCCACTGCATCTCCTCGAGGATGCACATCGAGAAGAGGATGGTCTCGCCCCACAGGGCGCCGGAGCCGATGAACATGGTGTAGGGGGCCAGGGCGTACTTCTTGGCGAGCTCCTCGGCGCGCGGCTCGAAGCGCTTGCGGATATCGAGCATGTCCTTCCAGATGTCCTTGGTCTGCTCGATAAACAGGTCGAACTTGGGGAAGCAGCCGCGGCGGTTGAGCAGGCGCAGGCCGAAGCAGTCGGCGAGGTAGTAGCCCATCTCGCAGCCGCCGTTACCATGATCGGAAGCCATCTTGACGCAGTTCTCGGCACCCACAGCCTGGCCGATGGGGCCCTCGGGCTTGGTCATGGCGTAGACGCGCACGCCCATGCCCTTCATCTTCTTGACGGCCTCGAGGACCTCGGGGGTGGTTCCGGACTCGGAGGCGGTGAGCACGACGGACTTCTCGGTCATGCGCTTGTGGCCGGAGACGTTCCACTCGGCGGCGTGGATCAGGTAGACCTCGAGGTCGCGGTCGCCGAACTTGTTCATGAGGTACTCGAGCTGCATGAGCTCGTCCCAGGTGCCGCCGACGCCCATCAGGAACACGGCGTCGTAGCCCTCGTCGGCGACCTTGTCGGCGAGCGCGGTCATCTTCTTGCCGGTCTCGTAGAGCGCCTTGCCGTCCTCGAGGTAGCCCTCCTGGTCGAAATGCATGATCTCGATCTTCTCGGTTTCCTTCATGGCTTTTCCTTTCTGTCCTGCACGCAACTCTATACATCGCGTTTATTTTCGATACCAATTATAGACATACACCTAACGTGTTTTTAATACCACTTATCAATCTGTTCCAATCATCGGTGAACGGTCGAAATTCTCTGGTGAGTGGTATTAAATTAGAATTGAATGTATAGCTAACGCCTCTGGCGCCTCCCTTGTGTGACAAAGAACAGCGTTCCTACCAGCGCAATAATGGTCGATGCCCCAAACAGTACCGTCTGGACACCCAAAGCCTCCGCCAAAAACGGAGCCGCCAGCAGCGGCAGCACGCCGGCGCTCATCAGGCCAAAACGCACAAAGCCGGTAATGCGCCCCAGGTATTTGATGTCAGCGCGCTCCTGAATCAAGATCATCTGCAGCGGTTCCAGGAATCCCCAGGCCAGACCGTTAATCGCCTGACCGATAATCGCGACCCCCAGCATATCGGTGCCCACGTACACCATGGACCCAATGCCCACGGCCATGAGCGCGCCGAGCAGCAATCGCAGGTTGACATGGCGGGCAGAAAGCTTGGTCAGGATGAACGCGCCCACCGAGGAAGTGAGGCCCACGACCGAGGACAGCCAGCCCAGCCAGACGATATCCACGTTGAGCACATCGCGATAGAACAACGACTCCAGCGAATCGAACGCGCCAAACGCAAAGAAGCCCAGAAAGCCCGAGATAAAGATAAGGCGCAGGTCGTGGTCGCGAAACGTAAGTCGCGCGCCCTCGGCCATGCCGCCCAGAATGCCGCCCTTCGGCTTCTCCCCTTTTGCGGGAGCAACACACTCGTGACAGCCCAAGGAGAGCACGGCCGCCACACCCATCATGCCCGCCATGAGCAGATAGACCGATTGCGTGGCAAAACAGCTCACGATGGCACCACCGAGCAGCGGGCCAGCGGTATAGGCGATATTGCTGTAGAACACCATGAGACCGTTCACGCGGGTACGGCCCTCGGTGGTCGACTCCAGGTATCCCGGAAACGCATGCGTACAGGTGTTGATAAAGCCGCCCGCAAGCCCCAAGACGCACGCGGCAAACACAAGCCCGTGGACAGACAACGGCGCCAACCCCACGCCAAGCGATAGCACCGCCGTAATCATGCACGTCACAAACGACGTCCGGCGCGGTCCAAAGCGGTCGATGACCGAGCCCGACACCATATTGCCCGCCGACGTCATAAGATTGCGTACGAGCGTAATGGCAGCAACCAAAAAGGCCGTGCCAGCCAAATCATACGTCGCCGCGCCGATAAGCCCTAAAAAGTACACCGCGTTGTTGGCGCACCATTGCAGGGACTCAATAAGAATCAGCCTGACCTCTGCCGGCGTCAGGCGCATTGCTTCGCGATCCCTCGCGAACATACGAACTCCTTCTATACAAAAAGGGGATGGAGGGCATAGGCCCGCTCCATCCCCTTACCAGTTTGCAATGACAGTCTATGCAGCCGGGCCCTTACGCCAGCACGCCGAAGAACGCGCCGACGATGCCCACGGCCATGGTGGCCACGATCAGCACCATGGGGTTGATCTTCTTGGACAGCAGCCAGTAGTACAGCCAGAAGGCGATCATGCCGAGCATGCCGGGCATGATGCCGTCCAAGATGTCCTGGAGGGTCTGGGCGTCGTCGCCCGAGCCGATGGCCACCGGGATGCTGGCCCAGAACATGTCCTTGCACATGGCGCCAACGACCATGACGCCCACGATTCCCACGCAGGTCATGATCTTCTGCATGAGGCCGGTCCTCTGGGCCTCGTCCAGGAAGCCCACGCCCAGCTCGTAGCCCTTGACGGCGCCCCAGATGCGCAGCGCGAAGCCGGGGACGTTGTAGATGAGCAGGAAGGCGATGGGGCCGAAGGGGTTGCCGGCCTGGCACAGGCTGATGCCCACCGCGGCGGCGACCACGCGCAGCGTCGACAGGAAGATGGAGTCGCCGATGCCGGACAGCGGACCCATGAGGGCGGCCTTGACGTCGTTGACGCTCTCGGGCTCGATCTCGCCGCGGGCGACCTTCTCCTCCATGGCCATCGCGATGCCGCCGACGAACGGGGCGAACTGGACGGTGATGTTGAAGAACGCGCAGTGGCGGTGCAGGGCCTCGGCGTAGTCGTCGGGGCGGCCGGCGTAGATCTTCTTGAGCATGTTGGCGACCATCAGGCAGAAGGCGATGTTCATCTGCTTGTAGTAGGTCCAGGAGAACTCCATGCCCAGGGCGCCGGTGTTGACGGCGCTCTTGATGAGGTCGGAGCGCGTGATCTTGTTCTCGGGACTAGAAGTCATCGTCCTCATCCCCTTCCGCGGAGAGCTGGGGCTGGGCTCCGCCCAGGCCGAGCAGGTCGAACTTGTCGATGCCGATGATGATGGCGATCAGGGCGACGCCCAGGACGGGCACGTTGGCGTAGGAGCACAGCAGGAAGCCCAGGAAGTAGAAGGGCACGAGCTGCTTGGTGAGCACCAGGCGGCCGAGCATGGCGAAGCCCATGGCAGGCAGGATGTTGGCGGCAACGCCGCAACCGTCGATGATGAAGGGCGGGATGAAGTCGAGCAGGCCCTGGATGGCGTCGGAACCCAAATAGAAGGCGCCGCCGCACAGCAGGAAGTACTCGACGCAGCCCCAGATTCCAATTCCCCAATGAACAGCGTAGATGCCTTTGAGGTTTCCCTTGAGGGCGAACTTGTCTGCCATATCGACAAACACAGGGAACAAGGCATTGGTAATGTTGCCGATCGTCAGTGCAAGGACGGCGATGGGCATGGCGAGCGCGATGGCCGTCTCGGTACCCTGACCGAGCTGAATGGCAAACGCGCAGGCGAGCACGCCGCCGACGGTTTCGTTAGGCGGCACGTAGGCGCCGATGGAGATGGAGCCCATGAACAGCAACTCCAGGCTGGCGCCAACGGCAAGGCCAGTCTGCAGGTCCCCCAGCACCAGGCCCACGAGCGGGCACAGGACGATGGGGCGGAACGCGTAGAGGGTACCGAGCTGGTAGTCGAGGCATCCAAACGCTCCGACTAAGCCGACGAGTATTGCTTGGACAAGCATAATTCCTCCCAATAAGGAATCTCGAACCGTCGTCACTCCCGTCGCGCGCGTTGTTGATATCAATTCCGGGAGTTCGATTCCACGGCTCGAAGCGTACCTGGTGTGCTGCTAACACCCATGCCAGGCACAAATGATTTGATACCAATTATAGGTATGCAGGTTCTTACTATTTAATACCACTCGCTCAACGGAGAGTTTTTTACCGTAAACGGCAGACGTATCCCGTCAGGCGCGCTCTTTGTTTCGATGGAGGACAAGCGTCACCAGAAAGCCATCGCCAAAGGCATCGGATGCCAAGTTGGCCACAATCACCAAAACGATAATCGCTGCGCCCAAAAGCTCGTTCCAGCGAAAGACCTCGCCAAAGAGGAGCGCCGACCAGCAGGGAGCGAGCACGACCTCACTCATGCAAACCAAGTTGGCCGCAAACGCGTTGGTGCGCGCAATCCCCTTGGCATACAGCACACTCGCAAGGCCGCTGCAAAAAAGGCCATGCACCAGCATAAGCCCCCACTCAAAGGGTTTCACGGAGCCTAGGTCGTCGGCAAAATAGACGATCGGAAGTATCGAGATGCCGCAGGAGATGAGCGAGGACACCATGGGCAACGCATCGGGGCGAGAGTTTAAAAAGAAACACAGCCCAAAGGTGGCGCCCGAAATGACGGCAAGCAGGTTGCCGAGCATGCCCTCGGCACTCAAATCACCTAAAAAGAAAAGTCCCATACCCGTAAAAGCAACCACCACGGAGGCAATCTTCGCAGGCGAGGGCAACGTGCGAGTTGCGAGCGATTGATACACGATAACGAAAATCATCGAGGTGTACTGCAGAACGATCGCGTTGCCGACCGTCGTGAGCTGGTTGGCAAAGTTAAACGTAGTGCCCGTCACGAAGTTGCAGACGGCCACAAGGACAATAAGACGGCTGACGCGGAGGACAGGCCTGCCGACGAGCAGGATAAAGAGCGCCATAAATATTGCCGTAACGGCACCGATCAAAAGAGCTGACTGCGAATTGGCGCGAACGAGGATGCCGATAAAACTCCACAAGAGCGCCGTGCCAAATAGATACATCGCCCCGCTCACGCCATTATCGGGTGGATTGTCAGATCGAATCACGAAGCACCTCCAGCTAGCTTTCGGTAATAAAAAACGGCGACCGCAATGGGTCGCCGTTTCCCTTGGGGGCAGAATAGAACGTAGGAACCTACGCCAGCACGCCGAAGAACGCGCCGACGATGCCCACGGCCATGGTGGCCACGATCAGCACCATGGGGTTGATCTTCTTGGACAGCAGCCAGTAGTACAGCCAGAAGGCGATCATGCCGAGCATGCCGGGCATGATGCCGTCCAAGATGTCCTGGAGGGTCTGGGCGTCGTCGCCCGAGCCGATGGCCACCGGGATGCTGGCCCAGAACATGTCCTTGCACATGGCGCCAACGACCATGACGCCCACGATTCCCACGCAGGTCATGATCTTCTGCATGAGGCCGGTCCTCTGGGCCTCGTCCAGGAAGCCCACGCCCAGCTCGTAGCCCTTGACGGCGCCCCAGATGCGCAGCGCGAAGCCGGGGACGTTGTAGATGAGCAGGAAGGCGATGGGGCCGAAGGGGTTGCCGGCCTGGCACAGGCTGATGCCCACCGCGGCGGCGACCACGCGCAGCGTCGACAGGAAGATGGAGTCGCCGATGCCGGACAGCGGACCCATGAGGGCGGCCTTGACGTCGTTGACGCTCTCGGGCTCGATCTCGCCGCGGGCGACCTTCTCCTCCATGGCCATCGCGATGCCGCCGACGAACGGGGCGAACTGGACGGTGATGTTGAAGAACGCGCAGTGGCGGTGCAGGGCCTCGGCGTAGTCGTCGGGGCGGCCGGCGTAGATCTTCTTGAGCATGTTGGCGACCATCAGGCAGAAGGCGATGTTCATCTGCTTGTAGTAGGTCCAGGAGAACTCCATGCCCAGGGCGCCGGTGTTGACGGCGCTCTTGATGAGGTCGGAGCGCGTGATCTTGTTCTCGGGACTAGAAGTCATCGTCCTCATCCCCTTCCGCGGAGAGCTGGGGCTGGGCTCCGCCCAGGCCGAGCAGGTCGAACTTGTCGATGCCGATGATGATGGCGATCAGGGCGACGCCCAGGACGGGCACGTTGGCGTAGGAGCACAGCAGGAAGCCCAGGAAGTAGAAGGGCACGAGCTGCTTGGTGAGCACCAGGCGGCCGAGCATGGCGAAGCCCATGGCAGGCAGGATGTTGGCGGCAACGCCAAAGCCAGCAAGGACAAAGTCGGGGATAAAGTCGAGCACGCCCTGGATAGCGTCAGCACCCAGATAGAACGACAGCGAGCACAACAGGAACGCCATGATGATACCGGTGGAACCGATCAGGAAGTGCATCGCATAGACGCCCTTAAGGTTGCCCTGGGCAGAGAAAACATCGGCGCGGTCAACCAAAATCGGCAGGGCGGCGTTGAGGATGTTCTTGATGGCAAGGCACAGCGTGGCGATGGGCATAGCGAGCGCGATGGCTGCCTCGGTGCTCTGGCCCAGCTGGATAGCGAAGGCACAGGCGAGCACGCCGCCGATCGTCTCATCGGGCGGCACGTAGGCACCGATGGAGATTGAGCCCATGAACAGCAGCTCCAGGCTCGCACCGATCGCGAGGCCGGACTGCAGGTCCCCCAGCACCAGGCCCACGAGCGGGCACAGGACGATGGGGCGGAACGCATAGAGCGTACCGAGCTGGTAGTCGAACTTACCAAACGCGGCGATAAGTCCGATGAGGATTGCTTGGACAAGCATACATCCCCCTTTCCTAATAGGACACTACGAAGAACCCGCAGGCTCTTCGAAATTAAACGCCTAGAGCACGCTGGCGCAGTCGACCTTGGGGTCGTCGGCCAGAGGACGAATCTCGACCTCGACGCCGCGGCTCAGCATCTCGCGCACATCGGCTTCCTCGGCCGCAGTCAGGAAGATCTGACGAGAGACCTGACGAGCATCGGGGCGCTTCTCGTCCTTGGGCTTGGTGTTGCCCAGGTTGACCGACTTGATCTGCGGGCAGCCCTCAACAAGCTGCTTTGCCTCAGCGATGGTGGCGACGCAGATAATCATCTTGTATTTGTCAGTCACACCCGAGTTAATGGCCTCGATGGCATTCGCCATATCCTTGATGACGAGCTTGCAGCCGGCAGGCTTTCCCATCTTGAGCGTCGTCTTCCACACCGGGTCGTTAGCGACCTTATCGCCCACGCAGAAGATGCAGTTGGAGCCGAGGCCCTGAACCCAAGAGACCGCGACCTGGCCATGAAGCAGGCGATGGTCGACACGAAGTAGCTGAATCATAATGTGACCCCCCAAAGGTCTTGTGCCGTCTTACGGCGTGTCAGTAGGTGCTGCGGATTAGAACTCTTCTTCCTCGTCGTCATCGACCAAAAGATCGTTGACAAACTTCACGCGCGTATCGTCCGCAGCGACGATGGTGCGAATCGTCTCTTCAACCGGCGCCGACTCGTCAGAGAACAGCAGCTGAATGAGCAGAGGAAGGTTCATGTTGGTAACGAGGTACGTGCGGGGACGCGTCTGGACGATCTTGGTGAACTCGTTGTTGACGCTGCCGCCAAAGAGGTCGGTGCACACGACGACATCATCGTCGTCAGCCATGCCTGCCAGCAGTTTTTGGGCCTCCTCGGCCACGTCCATGCGGTCATCGACGAACATCGAAAGATCGTGGACGTTGTCGCGAGCGCCCGAGAGCAGCTCGATGCTCTCCTTGATGCCGGTAGCGAAGTGCGCATGGCTGGCGATGATGTACTGTCTCATTCTGTGTTCCTCTCAATAGCCCGGCGCGTTCCCGCACCCGTTTTCTTTAGTAGTCGAACTGGTGATAGTAGCGACGATACTTGAGGTTGTGCTTGGTGACCGTCTCGTAGTAGCGAGCCAGGCGGTCGGTAACGAGCACCGTCAGAATCCACGGGGACACGATGACGCGGAACTCGTCGTCAAGGCCGGGGATCGCGAACTCGGCGGTGTCGATGACGTTGATGTCGGTGTCGCCGGTCACGCCGCGGGTCAGGAAGGCGCGGACGCGCTCGTCGAGCTTGCGGTTCTCGTCCTCGCCCATGAACAGGAAGACCGGGACGCCGGGCTCCACGAGCTCGAGGGTGCCGTGGAAGAAGTCGGCCGAGGTGATGTAGCGGGTGCGCTTCCACTGCATCTCCTCGAGGATGCACATCGAGAAGAGGATGGTCTCGCCCCACAGGGCGCCGGAGCCGATGAACATGGTGTAGGGGGCCAGGGCGTACTTCTTGGCGAGCTCCTCGGCGCGCGGCTCGAAGCGCTTGCGGATATCGAGCATGTCCTTCCAGATGTCCTTGGTCTGCTCGATAAACAGGTCGAACTTGGGGAAGCAGCCGCGGCGGTTGAGCAGGCGCAGGCCGAAGCAGTCGGCGAGGTAGTAGCCCTTCTCGCAGCCGCCCGAACCATGGTCGGAAGCCATGGTGACGCAGTTCTCGGCACCCACAGCCTGGCCGATGGGGCCCTCGGGCTTGGTCATGGCGTAGACGCGCACGCCCATGTCCTTCATCTTCTTGACGGCCTCGAGGACCTCGGGGGTGGTGCCGGACTCGGAGGCGGTGAGCACGACGGACTTCTCAGTCATGCGCTTGTGGCCGGAGACGTTCCACTCGGCGGCGTGGATCAGGTAGACCTCGAGGTCGCGGTCGCCGAACTTGTTCATGAGGTACTCGAGCTGCATGAGCTCGTCCCAGGTGCCGCCGACGCCCATCAGGAACACGGCGTCGTAGCCCTCGTCGGCGACCTTGTCGGCGAGCGCGGTCATCTTCTTGCCGGTCTCGTAGAGCGCCTTGCCGTCCTCGAGGTAGCCCTCCTGGTCGAAATGCATGATCTCGATCTTCTCGGTTTCCTTCATTTGTCTCTCCTTTCTGGGGTTGTCTTCACATCCCCCATGCCAACGGGCATCAAAACCCGCTTACATTCCGTAACACTCAGCCGCTTTGGCCTTAAGCGCATTGACTGACTCTTCGTAGCCCTCTGCCTTGACCTCCATTTGCTTGGAGACGGCATCGAGATACGGGTGCACGTCCCATGACTTCAGACGCTCGGCGATCATTGCCGCAATCGTCTGGAAGAACACAAGATTGGGAGTTGCGCTGAGCAGCGGAGCCACCTGAGGCACCACAACCTCGTGAGCCTTACCCTTGGGATGGGCCGTGAGCAGCACCGTTTTTGCCGTAACGTTCGATAGCGCATCGGCGATATTCGCAAGACGCTCCGACCCCTGCGGATCGTCGACGATAAACACCAGATAGCCCGGAACAATCTGCATCTCGGGACCGTGGACGAACTCCTCGCCTTCGTGGTGCATGGCAGGAATCTTGATGGTCTCGCTCAGCTTGAGCGCCGCCTCCTCGGCAACACCGTAGTTGGGTCCGTTGCCGACGACCATGGCGGGCGTGTGCTCAGAAAGATCGAGCATGTGGTCTTGGACATATGCCTCGGCGGTCTTGCACATCACGGCATTGGCATGGATAGCCTCGCGCAGGTCGTCAAGACGCTGGGCAACGCCCTTGGCGTCAATCGTTCCGCGCGCCTGACCGCCGTAAATACCAAAGAGCACCAGGTACTCAACGAGAACCTCAACGCCCAGAGTCACAAAGTCCACCGACTCGACGCCCACACCGTAGTCAAGAACGATGTCAGTGTGCTCCTTGATGGGTGCCTCGACGTTTGCCGTGAGCGCAACTGCAGCCATATCGTGTGCGCACATGTAATCGAGCGCCGCAATCGTATTGGTTGAATAGCCGCTCTGCGAGACGGCGATGTTGAGCGCATGCTGTGGATAGGTGTGTTCAAAATCGACGAAGGCCTCGGGCGTCACAACGGACACCTGCATCTGCAGCGCATCTTGCAGGTAATCGCGGGCGCAATCCGCAGCATGGCGCGACGAACCCGAAGCAACGATGCGCAGCGCGTCAAAAGAACCGGACTGGAAAATATCAACGAGCTGCGCTACCAGCTCAGACGAACGCTCGAGGTTCTCTCCCATACGCACATGGGCAAGCTGAACGTAATCGAGCATCTTCATCGTCTCACCTCGTAACAAATCATTAGTATTTGATACCAATCACAGTTACAGGTTACGGCTTTTTGATACCTCTTTGTCGATTAATTTATCCCCTTCGGCGAACGGTCGATTTTGAGCCATGTAAGGTTGTATATACAGTCGGTCAAATTGCCCAAACAGACCGGCTGTTACCGCGCGCGATGCAAAGCCCCAGCTAGTACGTATAGGTGTAGCCGCCCGCATCGCCACGATTGAAGGACTTTACATACTCGATAGCCTGACCGCTCGCGTCATAGCTCACGCATTCCAAAAGCAAAACAAGATCCCCTTGTTCCAAGCCAAGCAAGCCCGCGTCGCGTGCGCCCACCGCCTCGATATCGAGCTTCTCCTGAGCCATGACCGGCTTTCGGCCTAGCATCTCATAGGTCTCGTACAAGCTGAAGACCGACACGTCAATATCTTCGATTGTGGGAAACAGCCGGCACGGGATGAACGCCATCTCAATCGATACGGGATCGCCGTTGACGCAGTTCAAACGCCGAATCGAATACAACAAATCGTCCTCGGCAATGCCAAACAGGTTGGCATAATATGGGCCCGCATAACGCTTGGAACGCGCGAGGATACGGACGGACGGCTCGCCGCCCGAAGCACGAACCGACTCGCGAAAGCCTCCTGTTCGCTCGTAGGCAACGGGTACTTTCTGCGCCACAAACGCGCCCTTTCCGCGGACGCGTCGAATCTGCCCGCGCCGAACCAGCTCATCGACAGCGCTTCGGATGGTCAAGCGTGTCGTACCAAATTCCTCGGCGAGGTCTTTTTCGGACGGAATCATGGAACCCGTGGGATATATACCGCGCTCGATACATTCCTCGATGCGGCGTCGAATGCGCATATAAACCGGGGTGGCATCTACTGTTTCAGCCATTGTTCACCTGCCACGCTTCTCATTCCGTTCTTTTCGCCGTTATCGGCAAAGCGAAACTTTGTGGGCAAAATCACCGATTTGCAATGCTCCACAAAACGCATGTCCTTATCAAATTCGATCGTGCTCTCATAGAACACCGGCGTTCCCTCTTCTTGCTGGAGCAACTCGGCCTCTTCGGCGTTCAAACGCGAGATGGAGATATGCTCACGTCCATGCTCAACACGCACGCCACCTTCTTTGAGCAAGACATCGTAAAGGCTCTCGCACTCAAAATCGTGCTCGGTAAGCGATGGGCACAGGGACAGGTTAACGTGAGCCGTCTCGATTGACGCCGGCTCGCCCTCAATAAGTCGAACGCGCTGCATGCGGAGCAAAGGAGCGCCTACAGACACCCCAAGCTTGTCGGCAAGCGCCTCATCCGCCTCGATGGTCCCGGTGGAAACCAGACGAGAAGAGGGGTGCAGGCCGGCAGTCCGCACAGCATCGGAGAAGTTATACGTTTCCTGGAAGATGTTCAGCGGCTTGGGAGGACACACATACGTACCCGATCCGCGACGGCTCTCGAGCGTTCCACAAGAGATGAGCCGCGTGATACCGGCGCGCAACGCTGTACGCGAAACGCCGATCTCTTCGCACAGCACGCGCTCGGCCGGCAGGCGATCGCCGCCGGCAAGCTGGTGGTGCTGGATATACCAAAGAATTCCCTCAACAGCACGATCTTTGGGGGGAATTGCATAAGATTCGCCTGCCATTGCACAGACTCCTCATTCAGAAACGTATGCCGCCAAAATTAGACCAGCCCTCCCATGGCATCAAATTCGGCCTTGATCTTCTCGGCAACATTCCGATACGACTTATATAGACTTGAATCGCGTTTGACTTCGTCGGTCATAACGGGAATCTCTAATTTGGAAACCTCGTCTTTTCCCGTCTGAACCGCCACAACAACGCCCATACCAAGACACATATTACGCTTGGCAGCGTTTATTTTCGCTGCCTTGGCAGGATTTGCCAGGATACGCTGGGCAAATTCCTGTTTTGAGACCACTTCCTCGGCCTCCGGATCGCCCGCCTCGGCCACTTCGCACTGCAAAACGTCCGCATAGTCAAAAATCTTCGGCTCGCCGCCGCGCTGATGCACGGCCCACTTGCGGCGCGTGGCGTCCTGGTAGATAGCCGGCAAAAGTGTAAACCGCGGTGGGTCCAAAATCGTATCCGTGATGGTAAACACATCGGGATCAAAGGCATCCTGCGGGTTTTTCTTCTTGAACAGCCCCATATCAGCCTCCCGTACTAGTATTAAACAACTCAAGTTGAATATAGCACCAATTTCAAGCCGCCGCTTTACCGCATCGGTGCGTGGTGTCCATGGCTCGCCCAGCGGAAAAGTTCACGGACGAGGGCGGGGGGGGGGGGGGGGGGGGGGGGGGGGGGGGGGGGGGGGGGGCGCGGCCCCCCCCCCCCCCCCCCCCCCCCCCCCCCCCCCCCCCCCCCCCCCCCCCCCCCCCCCCCCCCCCCCCCGGCAATGTAATCTTGGCTGACCATAGTTAGATGCACGGCTTCTAAGGCAGCATAAGCAAGGTCCCCATTACAAAAAATAGAATCAGCCCCCGCATATCGAAACGGTCGAGAGGGCCGCCTCCGGGCGGGTGCCTTCCCCTGAGAAGTTCGCGAAGCCCACTTCTCAGGGGAAGGCACCCGCCCGGAGGCGGCCCCAGCGCGAGACCGTCCCGGATGCTATTCGTTGTCGCCGGCAGTTAACTGCGTTGCGGAGAGTACGCCGTCGGCAGCGGTTGCGGCTGCGGCGTCGGGCCAGACCCAGTCGGTAAAGGCCGGGTGATCGAAGCCCTCGTCGCACGCGAACTCAAAGGCCTCGGTGCGGAAGGCCTCCCACTCATCAATCTGCTCGGCAAACTTATCGGCGTCAACCATGCGCAGCACGTCGGCGGCCAGGGCCCAGCGGTCCATGTTGTTCAGGCGCAGCATGTCAAACGGCGTGGTCGTGGAGCCCTTCTCCTCGTAGCCGTGAACGCGGAAGGCATCGTGGCCGGGGCGGTTCCAGATCAGACGGCGAATCGTGCCGGCATAGGCGTGGAATGCGAAGAGCACGGGCTTCTCGCCGCGGCCAAACAGCTCAGCCCAGCGCTCATCGCTGATAGCTTGGTCGTTCTCGCAGATGTTCTGGATCTTGAGCAGATCGACTACGTTGACAAACCAGACCTTGATGTCCAGCCCGCGCAGCATATCGGTTGCGGCCAGTGCCTCGAGCGTCGGCACGTCACCGCAAGTAGCGACCACGACGTCGGCCTCGGCGAGCGAGTCGGCAGTCGATGCCCACTCCCAGGTCGCTACGCCCTCGGCGAGCTCAGACTTGGCCTCGTCGACCGTCTGGAAGGTGGGGGCGGGCTGCTTGCCACAGAAGATGGCATTGACGCAGTCGGTGGACTGGTAGACGCGCTCGGCCACAGCAAGGGCCATGTTGGCATCGGCCGGATAATAAGCATTCACGACATGCGTGTCGTTGGCCTTGTTGAGCAGCAGGTCGATAAAGCCGGGGTCCTGGTGCGAAAAGCCGTTGTGGTCCTGGCGCCAGACATGGCTCGACAGCAAAATATTGAGGCCGCTGATAGGAGCACGCCACGGAATCTCGCGCTTGGTTGCTTCGAGCCATTTGCAGTGCTGGTTGACCATGGAATCGACCACGTGGACAAAGCTCTCGTAGGAGCTCCACACACCGGAGCGGCCGGTGAGCACGTAGGCCTCGAGGAAGCCCTCGCACTGGTGCTCGGACAGCTGCTCGACAACCTTACCGGAACCGGCCAGCAGCTCGTCGTTGGCATCGTCCTCGTAGAAACCGGCATCCCACTGCTTCTTGGTCACCTTATAGGCAGCCTGCAGGCGGTTGGACGCGGTCTCGTCGGGGCCGAAGATGCGGAAATCATCCATGTTCTTGGCCAGAACATCGGCAGTGTACTCACCAAAGACGCGGGCGGCCTCGGTGGAGCCCCAGCCGTGGCCCTTACTTGCGACGGGGATCTCGTGAGCGTGAATATCGGGAAGCTCGAGCTCGCGGCGTACCTTGCCGCCGTTCGCGTTGGGATTGGCGCCGATACGCAGCTCGCCGGTCGGCATAAAGGCCGTCACCTCGGGGCGCACCTGGCCCTCGGGCGTAAAGAGCTCCTCGGGCTTGTAGGAGCGCAGCCACTCACGCAGCACGCGGAAGTGCTCGTGGGTGTCCTTGGCACTCGCCAGCGGCACCTGATGGGCGCGCCAGGAGTCCTCGGTCTTCTTGCCATCAATCTGCTTGGGGCAGGTCCAACCCTTGGGCGTACGGAACACGATCATGGGATAGGCCGGACGGACCACGGTCTCGCCCGCAGTGGCCTGAGCCATAGCGGTGGCCTTGATGTCGCAGATCTCATCGAAGACCTGCTCGAACAGGGCGGCGAAACGCGCATGAATGCTCGCATGGCTCTCGTCGTCAAAGCCGGCGACAAAGAAATGCGGCTTATAGCCCATGCCCTCAAAGAACTTGGTGAGCTCCTCGTCGGACACGCGGGCAAGAATGGTGGGGTTGGCGATCTTGTAGCCGTTGAGGTGCAGGATCGGCAGGACGATACCATCGGTTGCCGGGTTCACGAGCTTATTAGACTGCCAAGAGGTCGCGAGCGGACCGGTCTCGGACTCGCCGTCGCCCACCACAGCCACGGCCAGCAGGCTCGGGTTATCCATGACGGCACCGTAGGCGTGGCTGAGCGTGTAGCCGAGCTCGCCGCCCTCGTGGATGGAGCCAGGCGTCTCGGGCGCAAAATGGCTCGGAATACCGCCGGGGTAGGAAAACTGGCGGAAGAACTTCTGCAGGCCGGCCTCGTCATTGGTAATGTCGGGGCGAATCTCGCGGTAGGTACCATCGAGCAACGACTGGGCGGTGCCAGCGGGACCACCGTGACCCGGGCCCATCAAGAAGATCGCGTTCTGGTTGTGATCGGCGATGAGGCGGTTGACATGACCGAACAGGAAGTTAATGCCGGGCGTGGTGCCCCAGTGACCGACCAGGCGGTGCTTAACGTCCGGGCGACCAAAGTCGCGCACCTCACCGGTTTTCTCATCGACAAAGTCGGGGCGCATGAGCGGGTTAGAGCGAAGGTAGATCTGACCGACGGACAGATAATTCGATGCACGCCAATACAGGTCGACGCCCTCGAGCTCGGAAGCCGGCACCTCGTGGCCCAGCTTTTGCCACGGCGTCCCCAGTGTTTTAGCCATTGTTTATGTCCCTCCGCTGTGCGGTCGCCCTCCAATACGGCAACCATTCGTTGGGACTAGTATATTTGCTAAAACGTTTTATCATGGTGAAAAAACGTTTTATCACCCTTATCAATCACATCGGTCAACAAAACGCGACATTCACCTGCAGCATTGTCTGCCACAGGTGCTCCACATTCGGTCTCTGCAAATTGATAAACGTGTTTAGTTATGTTTAGTAAGCTCGAGCACGCTGCCCTTAACGATAAGCGCCGGCTCCAGGACGACCTCTTCGGCACGCCTACCGCCCCTACCGGCAAGACGCTTGGACATGCAGCCAAAAGCATGTTCAGCGAGGACACCAGGATCCTGCTCAATGGCGGTCAGCGCCGGCTCAAAGAGAACGTCGGCCGCCGAGTTGTCATAGCTCACCACCGAAATATCGCCCGGGATGCTCTTCCCCATCTCGTGCAAACGCTTGAGCAAACCGAGGGCAATGTTGTCCGAGCTTGCGAATACGGCAGTGGCGTCGGTTGCGAGCACCGCCTCCGAGGCCTCGTAGGCGCTCGGAATGTAGTACTCGCTCTCAAACTCCAAACGCGCATCGATAGGCAGGCCAACCTCGCGCAGCGCGCGCTCATAGCCGGCAAGTCGCTTGCGACCCGTATTGGAACGACGCGCATTAACCAAGCAGGCAATGCGACGGTGGCCCTGCTCGATCAGATAGCGGGTAGCCATATAGCCACCCATCTCGTGGTCGAACATCACCTTGTCGCACTCGAGCCCCTCAATGGCGCGGTCGACCATCACGGCAGGGATGGGTAGATGGCTGACCTCTTCGCGCAGGGCACGGTCGTCCGAGAACTCGTCGCCTACCACCAGGAAGACACCATCGACGCCGCGCGTCACCAGCTGGCGCAGCAGTTCCAAGTCATCGTCGGCGCTTCCGCCCGAGCTGGTAATAAAGAGCGCATAGCCGTCCTCGCGGCAGCGCTTTTCCAAGCTACCGGCAAGTGAGGCAAAAAATCGGCTCTCGATGTTGGGGACGATAAGGCCCAGGGTGCGTGACTCGCGCATGACCAGGCTGCGTGCAATCTGGTTGGGAACATAGTGGTTGCGCGCCGCGACCTCCTTGATGAGCTTGCGGTTTTCTTCCGAGATGCGACAAGGCCGATTGTTGAGAACAAGCGAGACCGACGAGGGGGAAAGCCCCACCTCCTGGGCGATCTGCTTGAGGGTGACTTTGTTGGCCATCTCGCTCCTTCCGGGTTTACGCGCAATCTCTTGAAAGTATAGCGACTGCCCCTCTACCTCGATGATAAACACTTTACCAATCCGGTAGACGGCTGTTTTATCGCCGCCAGCGCACCAAATACGTCCAGGTGGGGTATATTGCAGTCGATTGATGACAACGACCACCAAAAGGCGGATATTCGGATGCACGAGAACGACTTTTTTAACGAGGACCTGCTGTGCGCGCTCGCTGGCGTTGCCGGCGAGGACAACGTGTTGATGAGCGAGCCCATGCGCGAGCACACCACGTTTAAGATTGGCGGCCCGGCCGACGTCTTTGTCACGCCCGACACCGAGCAGAGCCTCGTCGCCACGCTTGATACCTGCTATCGCTGCGATCTGCCACTCACCATCGTGGGCAACGGCTCCGACCTACTCGTCGGCGACAAGGGCATACGCGGCGTCGTCGTAGCGCTAGGCGAGGGCCTCTCCGACATTACCGTCGACGGCACGCACGTTACGGCAGCAGCCGGTGCGCTGCTTTCGGATGTTGCGGCCGCGGCAGCCGAGGCCGGTCTCACCGGCATGGAGCCCATCTCGGGCATCCCCGGATCGGTCGGCGGCGCCTGCTACATGAACGCCGGCGCCTACGGCGCCTGCATGGCCGACGTGCTGGAGTCTGTACGCGTCTACAAGCCCGCCCGCATGCTCGACGACGGCACCCGCGGTAGCGGCAGCATCATCGAGTTCGATGTCGACGAGCTCAATCTGGGCTATCGCAAGAGCCGCATCGCCGACGACGGCTTCATCGTGCTTTCGGCCACCTTCAATCTCGCCCCGGGCAACGCCGCGATGATCAAGGCCGACATGGACGACTACCGCCAACGCCGCGAGGACAAGCAGCCGCTCGACATGCCGAGCGCCGGCTCCACTTTCAAGCGCCCCGAGGGCCACTTTGCCGGCAAGCTCATCATGGACGCCGGGCTGCGCGGCCATGCTGTCGGCGGCGCCCAGGTGAGCGAAAAACACTGCGGCTTCATCGTCAACGCCGACCACGCCACCGCCGCCGACGTCGACGAACTCATCCGCCACATCCAAGCAACCGTCAAAGACCAATTCGGTGTAGACCTAGAACCCGAAGTCCACCGAGTAGGCGAATTTTTATAAAAAGAAGGCCCCAAAAGGGGCCTTCACTTTCTTTAATTCAGACAACCAGTCCGGTGTGTCGCGCCTTGAGCCCGGAAGGTCCGGGACTGCGGGCGGGGCATAAGGTTGGTCGCGAGTTCCGCACGCAAAGAAGGCCACTTAATGTGGCCTTCGTCTTGCGCAGGACTGTAGAGCAGGCAACCTTATGCCTCGCCCGCAGTCCCGGACCAAGCCGCAGCTACGACAGCGCGATACCGCCGAGCCAGCCCCAGCGCACACCAGAGCCAGTACCGTAAAAGCTAATGAACGAGTCAAGCGACCTCGACGTGATGGCGCCCTCGTTACTCATAACGATGCCGCCGCCAACATAGATGCCCACGTGTCCGTACAGCAGACCCGGCATACCGGTGCCACTGTGCGACGAGTCGGCCACGATCATGCCCACCTGCAGCGCCGAACGATCGGAGCTGTAGCACCAGGCGTTAAACATGTCGCACGCGTTGCCGCCAAAGTAGCCCACGCCGGCGTTGCGGAAGACGTTGGTGACCCAGGCGGCGCACCAGTTTAGGCCAGGCGAAGGCGTGGAGTAGCATGCGTTGACGACAGCCTGCTGCTTGCCCGAGCCGGCATTCTGTTGCGGATTTCCGGGCGCATACGATCCGCCACCCGAGTTTGAACCACCCGAGTAGGAATTGTTCTTGTTTGCGGCAGCCGCAGCAGCGGCAGCCTTCTTGGCAGCCTCCTCAGCCTGGGCGGCAGCGAGAATCTCGGAATCGCGCTGTGCCATGAGCTCCTTGACATCGTCGGAGAGGCCGTTCAGAACCGTCTGGACCTCTTGCTGCTTGGCCTGCATGTCCTGCATCTGGGCAGTCTGCTGGTCCTTGAGCTTCTCCAAGTCGGCTTTTTGCGACTCGAGCTCGGACTTCTGCGTATCGAGCTCTTTCTGGATGGTCTGGATATCCTCGATGGCGTCGCGGTCGCTCTTGTTGATCTTCTCAACATAGTGCGCATTGGCGACGAGCTCCTCAAACGAGCCCGAAGCGAGCAGCAGCGACAGGATGTTGGTGCCGCCCGACTTATAGTTGGCGGAAACGCGATCGGAAAGATCGCCGCGCTTCTTTTTGAGCTCGGCCTTCTTTTCGTCAATCTGCGCCTGCGTGCTGTCAATCTGGCCCTGTACGCTCTCGATATCGTTGAGGGTCTGGGCGTTCTTGTTGGCCAGCGCCGCGTATTCATTTGCGATGCTGTCGAGCTGGGCCTGGACCTCGTCAAGCTGAGCCTGGGCCGCATTGAGCTTGTCGGTGGTTTCCTTGGTGGCCTCCGCAGCATGGGCGCGAGCGGGCAGACCAAAAAGAACGGCTGCAGAAGCGGCGCCGAACAAGGCCTTGAGGGCAGTGCGACGCGAAAGCTCCTGGGAAAGGATGGAATCGCTGTTTGGTGACATATCTACTCCGTTACATGTTCATTTATATGTCGCTCAACTCATACATATTAGCGTACATCCGACACGTCCCAACGATTTCCACGAACGGCAGCAAACCCCATGGTCGGCGGCTCGTATGCAAACGTCAAAGTCAAGGTTATGCCCACGCCAAACATTTCCATGAGTACGTTAGCATGTTCGTCTGCTTTTCCTGCCCTGCACGTTTTGGGTGCCCCTGCCTGCGCTATACTCCCTCAGGAAGTGTTCCTGATTCGATAGGAGACTACATGTCCAAAGCACTCGACCCCAAAGACACCTGCGTCCTCGTAACCGGTGGCGCCGGCTTTATCGGCTCGCACACCGTCGTTCAGCTGCTCGAGGGTGGCTACCAGGTCGTCATCGTCGACGACCTCTCCAACTCCAGCGCCGTCGCCGTCGACCGTGTCAAGACCATCGTGGGCGACAAGGCCGCCAAGAACCTCACCTTCTACGAGGCCAACGTGCTCGACCGCGATGCCATGAACAAGATCTTCGATACCCATCAGATCGACCGCGTCATCCACTTCGCCGGCTTTAAGGCCGTCGGCGAGTCGGTGAGCAAGCCCGTCGAGTACTATCACAACAACATCGAGAACACCCTGGTGCTCGTAGACGTTATGCGCAACCATGGCTGCAAGTCCATCATCTTCTCGAGCTCCTCGACCGTCTACGGCGATCCGGATAACCCGCCCGTCACCGAGGAAGACCCCAAGAAGCCTGCGACCAACCCCTATGGCTGGACCAAGTGGATGATTGAGCAGATCCTTATGGACGTTCACACCGCCGATCCCGAGTGGGACGTTGTGCTGCTCCGCTACTTCAACCCCATCGGCGCACATCCGTCGGGCCTGATCGGCGAGGACCCCAAGGGCATCCCCAACAACCTGGTGCCTTATGTCGCGCAGGTTGCCGTGGGCAAGCTCGAGGCCGTTCAGGTCTTTGGCAACGACTACCCCACCCCCGACGGCACGGGCGTGCGCGACTATATCCACGTGTGCGACCTGGCCTCGGGCCATGTGGCCGCCCTCAACTGGATGAACGGCAAGACCGGCGTTGAGATCTTCAACCTGGGCACCGGCACCGGCACCTCGGTGCTCGAGGTCGTCGCCGCCTTCTCCAAGGCCTGCGGCAAGGAGCTGCCCTATGTGATTCGCGAGCGCCGCGCCGGCGATATCGCCGCCAACTGGTGTGATGCCTCCAAGGCCGAGCGCATGATGGGTTGGAAGGCACAGTACGACATCGCAGACATGTGCCGCGACAGCTGGAACTGGCAGAGCCACAACCCCAACGGCTTCGCCGACGCCGAGTAGCAAAAACCTACACACCGTTCTTGCCCCGATCTCACGATGTGAGACCGGGGCTTTTTCATGGCATGTAACCATTCGCCGAAAATCGACCAACTTATTTTTCTTGCCTATATATGTTATTGGCTCGGGGACTTTGCCCCTTTTTCTGATTTGTACAATACGCTGTTTGGCTAGTTGTTTGAACAAGTATTGTTAGAGCGGTAGAAAAACTTCGGTGAACGGTTCTCGATACATTCGTACTTGACAAATATTGTCTAAACAATTAAAGCGCCCCGTGCGGCCGATATCCCATCGACAGCACGGGGCGCTTCATATCGAAACGCAAGCTTATGCGTCTGTTACCTATCGCTTGGAATTGACGCGGTAATGGAAGATCTCGGGGTGTGTGCGAGCATGCGTCACCTCGAACAAGATGCCATCCGATGTGTACGACTGACTCTCCATGACGGCAACGCAGTTGTATTTGCCGAGGTCAAGATAGCTGCAGTCTTCATCGTTGGCGAGCTCGACACTCACCGTACGGCGACTCGCCATCACTTTGATGCCGCGCTTGTGCTCCAGATAGTCGTAGATAGATTCTGCCGCGATCTCGGGAGTCAGACCCTTGGCGATCGACTCCAAAAAGTAGCCATGGTCCACTTGGCGCGCGCTGCCGTTGAGGCTTCGGACACGCACTACGCGAATCAGCTCCTCGCCCACCTTAAAGCCCAGGCGACGAGAGAGCTGCTCGGTGCAGACCAGATGTTCAAAGGACTTAACGTCCGTCGATGCAACGGCATTGCTGCGCTTTGCAAATTCGCCAAACGACTCGACTTCCTCGAGTGCGCCCAGCATGTCGGTTTCGCCCTTGAGCCAAATAACGCGCACGCCCTTGCCGTGTATGGGCTGCACAAACATCTCGTCGGCCAGCATGCTCAAGGCGCGGCGGACGGTATTGCGCGTGCAGTCGAACTCTGCGGTCAGCTCGGCTTCGGTTGGCAGCATCTCCTGGAACGCATAGGTCCCGTTAATGATGCGCGAACGGATCTCGCGGTAGATTCCTTCGTAAATCGCTTTTGGCATGGCTTCACCTCTAATGAATATGTATGGCTAGGCACGATAGCATTTCTTGGGGTTGTTTAAACCGTCTATCGGCAAAGCACGGATTATTTACCGTCGACGGTTCCCCCGGCACCCAAATCGGACCGAATCAAAACCGTCAATGCGGCAAGCAGCCAGTCCTCTACAATGAGTTCATTGTTTAAACGTTCTTGCTCGCACAGCATGTTGCATCCGGAAGGCATATTATGCTGCAGAAAATCCAACGCTTTGGCGGGGCAATGTTCGCGCCCGCCATGCTGTTTTCCATATCGGGCCTTATGGTCGGCGTCTCCGCCCTCGCAACGTCTGCGGACATCGTCGGCGACCTCGCCGTATACGGAACCCCTTGGTATGTTTTTGGGCTATCATCCAGCGCGGCTCGTGGACGGTCTTTAAACGCCTCCCACTGCTTTTGCCGTAGCGCTGCCCATCGGCCTTGCCCAAAAGCAACCGGCGCGCTGCTGCTTCGAGG
Organism: Collinsella sp. LCP19S3_D3; assembly: GCF_052121455.1. Classification (NCBI taxonomy): domain Bacteria; kingdom Bacillati; phylum Actinomycetota; class Coriobacteriia; order Coriobacteriales; family Coriobacteriaceae; genus Collinsella; species Collinsella sp. LCP19S3_D3. The sequence goes on from NZ_JBQKEF010000022.1 coordinate 23,361, forward strand.
CACTCGTGGCCTATTTTGCCTACTGCTTCTTTTTGAGCGAGATCATTAAGCTGAGCGGCGATAACCTTGGACTTAAGTACCCGTCGTCTTTGACCTCCGCCAGCGGCATCACCATCATCGACGGCATCAAGACGCTCGACACCGGCATTAAAATTCTTATGTCCACACCGCTCGCCAACCGCATCGCCCAAGATGAAGAGCTTGGGCCTCTGCTCTGCCTCAACGAGCTCGAACTCGAGGTCACGGAAATCTCGCCTCGCGAGTGCACCAAACGGGCCGGAATCAAGGCCGTGCTTGACGCCCTGGGGCCAGATCACGGCACTGTGTACGGCATCGGCGACGCAAGCAACGACATCGCCCTCATGGAGGCGGTCGATGTTGGCGTCGCCATGGGCAACGCGCCGGACTTCCTCAAGGAAAAGGCCGACTACGTCACCGACAGCTTCGACCACGACGGCGTCGTCACCGCGCTCGAGCACTTTGGACTTATCTAGCCGCGCCTCTTGCCGCATTTGCGACAACATGGCTCAATCGTCTTCAACCGCCGCGCTCGATGCCCTAATGTGGCAATATGTTGTCTGCATAACGCAACGATGCAACCTAAGAAAGAATGCGAGAACCCGTGTCCAGTCCGTTTACCAGCTTTTTAGCCCAGCATTTTGACCAGATTAACGACTATCTGGCCACGTTCTTTGACGGACAGGCGACCTCTGCCGATATCGAGCGCTACCTGTACGCGCCGCTCTCGGCATTTACGGCCAATGCCGGCAAGCGCCACCGCCCGCTCATCTGCATGCTCGCCGCCACCGCGGTAGGCGGCAGCTTTGAGAGCGCCCGAAGCGCGGCGGCGGCCATCGAGCACTTTCAGTCGGGAGCGCTTATCCATGACGACATCGCCGACAACGGCCAGCTGCGCCGCGGCAAGCCCTGTATGCACCTTACCGAGGGTACGGGACTTGCCATCAACTGCGGCGACCTAGCGCTCACCATGGTTACCAAGACGGTTCTCGACGACCCCACGCTCGAGGCAGACGTGAAGCTCCGCGTGCTCCACGAGCTCACCGAGATGATCGTTCGCACCATCGAGGGTCAGGCGCTCGACCTGGGCTGGGTCCGCGATGGGCGCTTTGACATCTCGGTCGACGATTATCTGGACATGGCGACGCACAAGACCGCGTACTACAGCGGAGCCACGCCACTTGCCGCCGGAGCCATTATCGGTGGCGGCAGCGAAGACCAGATTGAGGCGCTGCGCGCCTTTGGCCTGCACACGGGCCTTGCCTTTCAGATCCAAGATGATCTGCTCAACCTTATTGGCACCAAGGAGGCCGCCAACAAGGACTTCCGCACCGATATCACAGAGGGCAAACGCACGCTCGTCGCCGTGCATGCCCTGTCAGACGAGCGTTATCACGACGAAGTCGAGGCAATCCTTTCCTCGGGCACCGAGGACCCCGCGCAACTCGCACGCGCCGTGGAGATCTTCCAGCAGACCGGCTCTGTCGATTTCGCCCACACTTACGCACTCAACCTGACTGCCAAGGCCAAGGCCGCTATCGAAGGTGTCGAGCTCGACCCGCATGCACGCGAGCTGTTCGACTCCATGGCAGATTTCTTTGTGGAGCGCCTTAACTAGCGGGGGTTATAAAACCTGTCAGCAGCGCATTTGGGTACAACTTGCTACACTGTTGAGTGCATGTTTATGCAACCCTTTGCGTTGTCTATCCGACACACGCTCAAATAGTACGAATGGTACGCCGAAAGGGGCTCGTTCATGGAACCTATCACAACGGGCATGCAGGGAGCAGCCGTCGAGGACGTCCAGTCCCGCCTTCTGCAGCTCGGCTATACAATCGATGACGCCGAGGTCGCCGACAAGCGCTTTGGCACCACCACCGAGCAGGCTGTTGGTACCTTTAGGCTCGACAGCGGCCTTGCCGCTGGCTACGCCGTCGATATCCCCTGTTGGAGCGCCCTGGTAGACGCCTCGTATAAGCTGGGCGACCGCACGCTTTATCTGCGCATGCCCAATTTCCATGGTGCCGACGTTCGGGCCCTGCAGAGGGCACTCAACGCTTTGGGTTTTGCCTGCGGTGAGGACGACGGCTACTTTGGCCCGCACACCGAGGCGGCCTTGCAGCAGTTCCAAGAAAATGTCGGCCTGTTTGCCGACGGCATGGCATTCCAGGATACCTACGCCTATATCAACCGTCTGCATCACGTGTGGGAGGGCAAACCCTCGGTTACCGAGGCCGAGTCGCGCATCGGCTTTGCCCGCGCCGCCAACGTGCTCGAGCGCTTCCAGATTGCCGTCATCGGTGAGGACCCCATCGCACGCAGCGTTGCATCGCGCATGTGGAACATCGCCACGGCGACGACCGACAACAGCGGCATGATGCTTTGCGATTCCGAGGTTCCGACCGACGTGGACCTGGTACTCGAGATCGCAAGCGATGGGCTGCCCGCAGATGCAGCGCCGCGCGCCACGATCGCCCTTGCCGAATGTCACAACCTGGCGCAGCGCATCCGCACTGCCAATATCGCCGCGCAACAAAAGCCTGCACGTATCCGCATTGAGCTCACGGGCATGACGCGCTACAACGGAACCTTCACCGCAAGCGATGCACAGACACTCGCCGTACGCCTGCTCGATGGCGTTTGCGATGCCCTCGCAGATTAGGTAAACTAGACGAGCTGCTTTTGGGCAGCACCACACATTGGGACGTAGTTCAACGGTAGAACTCCGGTTTTTGGTGCCGGCTGTTGGGGGTTCGAATCCCTCCGTCCCAGCCAAGGTAACTGAGCGCCCCGGGCTTTCATTAGCCCGGGGCGCTTTCTTGTGGGCATGCGGAGGGATTCGAACCCGCAAGGGTGCGGAGCTGAGGAAACGCGAAGCGTTTTCCAGCGCAGCACGCAAGGAGCGGAGCGACGCAGCGGGGCGCGGCCGCCGGAAGGCGGACGCGGAATCCCTCCGTCCCAGCCAAGGTAACTGAGCGCCCCGGGCTTTCATCAGCCCGGGGCGCTTTCTTGTGGGCATGCGGAGGGATTCGAACCCGCAAGGGTGCGGAGCTGAGGAAACGCGAAGCGTTTTCCAGCGCAGCACGCAAGGAGCGGAGCGACGC
>NZ_JBQKEF010000023.1:0-23294 GCF_052121455.1 Collinsella sp. LCP19S3_D3
GCGACACATCTGGTGTGTCCATCCTCGCAGTATCCGGTTCTCAAGGTGCACGCCTGCGCGTCTCATCCGGTCCGACCGGGCCGCGCGGCAAGGAGATATATTGCCAGACCGCAAAGCGATGTGGGACGTCAATTCCACTCTTCACAAGTCCTACACAATATATCGCTTCCTATATAAGTAATAGAAAGGCTGGTGCAGAAATACTGCACGTATCAGATGATGACCCTTCGGTTAAGAGATATATAAAGATCGGTCACCTGTAAGTGTCTATCTACCCGCGCTTTTGCTATATAAACCAGCGCCTTAGATAAAAAGAGGGAGCGCCGCGCACAGCGCGACACTCCCCTAGCGATTCAAGAGAATCAATTAGGCCTCGAGAGCCTTCTTGGCGATGGTAGCCAGCTCGTTGAAAGACTCGATGTCCTCGTAAGCCATCTGAGCCAGGACCTTGCGGTCGAGCTCGATACCGGCGACCTTCAGGCCGTGCATGAACTGAGAGTAAGAGATGTCGTTCAGGCGAGCAGCAGCGTTGATACGGGTGATCCAGAGAGAGCGAATCTCGCGCTTCTTATTGCGGCGGTCACGGTACTGATACTGCAGAGAGTGCTGGACCTGCTCTTTAGCATGCTTGTAAGTACGCGAAGCGGCACCGTAGTAACCCTTCGCACGGTGCATAACGGTACGGCGCTTCTTCTTGGCGGCAACAGCGCGCTTAATACGTGCCATGTTCTATCAACTCCTAGACGGTTAAACGAAAAACGGGAACGCTAACTTAGGCGAGACGCGACTTGATGACCTTGCGGTCGGCAGCGGCGATCTCGGTCTCCTGACGGAAGCCACGCTTACGCTTGGTGGACTTCTTGCTCAGGATGTGGCTCTTGAAAGCCTTGGCGCGCATAAGCTTGCCGGTACCAGTCTTGCGGAAACGCTTCTTGGTGCCGCTGTGGGACTTCATCTTAGGCATGAAATACTCCTTAATCGGTTACAGAACACTAGTTACTTAGTATCACTTGCCGCTTTATCCTCATCAAAGGCGCCCTTAATCGGGGCGAGCAGCATAAGCATGTTACGGCCTTCCATCTTAGGCTTGGACTCGACCGTAGCGTAAGGCTTAAGATCCTCGGCGAGACGCTCGAGAACGTTAAGACCCTGCTCCGGGTGAGCCATCTCACGGCCGCGGAACATGATGGTGATCTTAACGCGTGCGCCCTTCTTGAGGAAACGCAGAACGTGGCCCTTCTTGGTCTCGTAGTCGCCAACGTCGATCTTGGGTCGGAACTTCATTTCCTTAACCTCGACCTTGGACTGGTTCTTACGAGCAGCCTTGGCCTTCATGGCCTGCTGGTACTTGAACTTACCGTAGTCCATGACCTTGCAGACCGGCGGCTCCGCGTTGGGAGCGATCTCGACAAGGTCGAGACCCTGATCGTCGGCGACGCGCTGGGCATCGCGGATGGCGAACAGGCCGAGCTGAGAGCCATCGACGCCAATCAAACGGCACGAAGATGCAGTGATCTCGTCGTTGATACGGGTGTCATCAGACTTAGCTATTTTCCCTACCTCCATTCATAAAAAAATAACCCGGCGCTTCTTTGCAACCAGGTCGTACACATAGACATCCTCGGTATGAGGAAGAGAATCTAAGTTGTATGACCAGTCAGCTGCTCATTGGCGCCAAAAGGTGGGAACCCTCGGGTTCCTCTTTAGGGCATTGCGGAAACAACGCCTTGGCGATAATAACACGTACCGCTCGTTATCACATTACGTACACGAAAAAGGGGGCCTCGACCCCCTTGAACGCTCTTTTGCATGTATGGTGCCCGAGGCGAGACTCGAAGGGCCTTCGCTTCGCGAAGCCCCGGGCTTCGGGCGCATGGCGCCCTCGCCACGCTCCGCTACAAACAGGCCGCAGGCCTGTTTGCTTAACGCTCCGCGCGCTCACGCGAGTTCGGCACGAAAAAGGGGGCCTTAACCCCCTTGAACGCTCTTTTGCATGTATGGTGCCCGAGGCGAGACTCGAACTCGCACGTTGTTGCCAACGGTGGATTTTGAGTCCACTGCGTCTGCCAATTCCGCCACTCGGGCACGTATTGCGTGAGTTAGTTTATCACAGCTTTCCGTAGATTAGTCCGAAAATGGAACTTCGAGCATTTCGATGAGTTCGACCGTGCGGAGCATCTCGCGCTGGCGGCATCCGCGACCGTCGACCGAGGCCTCGCCCATCTGGTTATCGTAGGGGTCCTCACGCATACCGTCAAAGACGGGTTCAAACTCTGCCTGGAACCGACAGTTTGCCACCATGCGCCATGGATCGAGGTTGCCAAAGTAGTGGCGGCGGCGCCATTCCTCCCCCATCCTGCGTGCCGAGGATCCAAACGAGACATCGGCGTTAAGCCAACCCGTCTGCGGTGTATAGAACTCCGCCCAGTCATGCGAGCCCACCGAGTCGGGCGCAACGTACAGGCCGCTCTGCCAACGTGCGGGCACGCCGGCGATGCGGCACATGGTGATAAACGTGAGTGCCATAACACCGCAGTCACCGCGAAGCGAATGCGCGCAGTCATCGGCGATAGAGCCCAGAAGCAGATACGGTGGCTGGTATCGATAGTCGATATGATGCGTCAAATAATCATAGATAGCCCGAGCGCGGTCGAGCTGATCCTCGAGACCATCGATAACATGTTCGGTCAGCTGCTGCAGATACGGCGTGAATGCAATATGCGGTCGGTCCTCGGAAATATCCTTGGGCAGCGGCGCGTCCATACACGGATGCGCCGGAAGCGCTCCCCCGTAGATATCGCAATAAGCGGCATCAATCAGATAACGATAGGTCACTGAGAACGATCGATCAGCCGAGGAAACCCACGAGGCGGTACGCGCCAAAGCGTTCGCGGGAGCAAGGACCCCCTCCGGCGTCATATCGAGAATCTCGATATGAGACTGCTGGCGGCAGGCTGCGGCAACGGGAAGCCACGCGCGAACGGCCTCCCCCTCCAGAGCACCGGGAACAGACACGGATGCTTTAAGCGTAATGGCACGAGACAGCCCGCCCTGTGATTCCATCTTCTTAAGCATCTGGTTGCGCAGCGCAGTTCCATCCGTAGAATCGGGACGCAGGCCCGGAACCTCCTTGGGATACACACGCAAAGAATCAAGGAAGTTGTCGAGAACGAACAGTTCACCATCGATAAAGCGCCAGTCGATGCGCTTGCGATCGATCAGGTCGTCAAACTGATCCTCGGTAAACTCCGGCCACTCCTCGCGGATCATCGCAATAGCCTGATCGCGCGACACCGAAAAATGAAACGACGTCTCGATCATGCGATACCGCTCGGCACGAACGCAAGCGGCCAACGAGGGATCAGGGCTCTGCTCCAAAAGACGGTCGCAAGCCGCAACAGCCTGCGCCAGGTACCCGGCGTCCTTGAGACGAAGGATCTCAGGTGGCAATCCAATGTCGAGATGACGAAAATCATCACAACAAACATCAACAGAGCAACCAACGGGGCCCTCGGCAACAACCTTTCCATCGGCAGGCAAAACATTAACGACAGCCATAACCACTCCCACGCAGAACGACAACCCGAGACCATTGTACCGACATAAAAAGAAAGCCCCAACAAGGGAGCCATCAACACCGCTGAGCGGTAGTCAAATAAATAATTCAGCCTCGTAACTTGCGGCGTTAAACGAAGGAAGCCCCGTCCCCCGGAACTGTTTCCTTGGCGCGACTTCTGGCAAAGCCAGGTGAGCGCAAAGGAAACAGTGTAGGGGGACGGGGCTTCCGGCGGGTAGTTTAGCGACGCTTACGCCTTGTTGACGGAGCCAAACTCCTCCATGAGCTCCTTAGTGCGGGCAACGATGGCCTCGCGACCGGGCTTCAGGAGCTTGCGGGGGTCATAGCCCTTGCCCTGCTGATCCTTGCCAGCCTCAACGTACTCACGCGTGGCGGCAGCGAAGACAAGCTGCAGGTCGGTGTTGACGTTGATCTTGGAGATGCCCAGGGAGATGGCCTTCTTGATCTGATCCTCGGGGATGCCGGTACCACCGTGCAGAACGAGGGGCAGGTCGCCGGTCTGAGCCTTGATCTCGCTCAGACGCTCGAAGGAAAGACCGGCCCAGTCGGCGGGATACACGCCGTGGATGTTGCCGATGCCGCAGGCGAGGAAGTCGACGCCCAGGTCAGCAATCTGCTTGCACTCAGCGGGGTCAGCGAGTTCGCCGTTGGAGGTCACGCCGTCCTCGGTGCCGCCGATGCCGCCGACCTCGGCCTCGATGGACATGCCCTTGGAGTGGGCAAGCTCAACGAGCTCCTTGGTGCGATCGAGGTTAAGCTGGAAGGTTTCCTCGTGAGAGCCGTCATACATGATGGACGTGAAGCCGGCCTCGATGCACTTGAAGCAGTCCTCGTAAGAACCGTGATCGAGGTGAAGAGCGACGGGAACGGTAACACCCGTGGCCTCGACGGCAGCCTTGACCATGTCGGCGCAGACCTTGAAACCGCCCATCCACTTAGCGGCACCAGCGGTGCACTGAAGGATCAGCGGAGACTTGGCCTCCTCGGCGGCCTGGAGAATAGCCAGAGTCCACTCGAGGTTGTTGGTGTTGAAGGCACCGAGAGCATACTTGCCGGCCTCGGCCTTCTTGAGCATGTCTGCTGCGTTGACGAGCATAAAAGAAACCTCCTGTAAGGTTGCTCCGATAACGCATGAGATTTTACCACGGCGTACCCGAGCATAAACGTTCGTTTGTTCACGAATATCGTCCAAACAGACTTTTTTTGACCGTTTGCCCTACGGAATCGGCCCGTTGGGGAAAATATCTTGACGTTCGGACACTTCTCGTGCTTAAGCAGCTGACTACAAAGCTACATCTGCATGAAAGGGTTCTGCATGAGCTCGCGCGCCATAGTGGTCGAATCACCATGCCCGGTTAGGCAAACGGTATCGGGCGGGAGAAGCCGGGCGAGCTTGGAGAGCGAGCGCAGAATCGCCGCCTCGTCGCCACCGGCAAGATCGGTGCGGCCGTGGCTGCCCGGAAACAGGGTGTCGCCAACAAAGGCGATGCTTCCCTGCTCGGTGGCGGCGAACAAGACAATGCCACCCGGTGTGTGACCGGGCGTCTCGATCACCTGCAGGCAGATATCACCCAATTCAATCGTATCGCCCTCAGCAAGCAATCGCGTCGGCTCGCCCGGATCGGGCGTATCGATGCCCCACATCGCTCGCTGCTCCTCGATATTCTCACGAGATACCAACACGTCCTTCGCACCTAACTCATATAGGAAACCCTTACCGACGGCGGCTCGCGCTCCGGCAACGCCACCTACGTGATCGGCATGGCCATGGGTGCAGACAGCGCCTAGCACGTGCGCGTCAGGATGCTTGGCATAGATATGTTCCACAAGACGCTCACCTTCCCAGGCCGGATCGATAATCAGGCATTCGCCGCTCGAAATTACGGCGTAACTGTTGGTCTGAATGGGGCCGTTTACAAGCGTCTCGATCGAAGCCGTACCCCGAGGGGTTAAGTCCAAAGCTGCAGTGACCATGAGCACGTCCTCCTTCTACAAGCGTCGAGGCATCAAACGATGCCTCGAACGTAGCCAATATCATTACCGTTGTGCGTTCGTCACGCCTATACGCGACGCTTAAGCTGAGCCCCACCCTCGCCAGGCATCAGACGGCGTGCGTCATAGACCGAGTCGACACTGCTGATGGATGCCAGCAGCGGATCCAGACCGCTCGCGTCCGAAATCTCGACCATAAAGCGCAGGGTCGCAATGCCCTCGCGGTTGGTCGAGGTAGCGGCGGAAAGGATATTTCCGCCTGCATCGCCAATGGCGATGGTGACATCCTTGAGCAAGCCCATACGATCCAAGCACTCGACCACGATCTCGACCTGGAAAAGCGTGTCGGCAGCACCATCCCACTCCACGTCAATCATGCGCTCGGGGTGTTCCATGAGACCCTTGACGTTGGGGCAGTTGGCACGATGCACCGAGACGCCTCGACCGCGCGTGATAAAGCCCACGATGTCGTCGCCCGTCACCGGATTGCAGCAATGCGCCAGACGAACCAGCAGGCCGCTGTTGCTCTCGCCCTTGACGATAATGCCGTTACTTGCACTCTTGCCACGCTTTTGCGGTTTGCGGTTGGAACCGCGGGCAGGCTGCTTGACGACCTCAGCGATGGCTTCGGCCTTGGTGAGCTGCTCCTCGGGCTTGGGATCCAAGATTTGCTCGACCTTATTGCCCACAGCGCGCGGGGCGACCTTGCCCGCGCCAACGGCTGCGAACAGGTCCTCGAGTTGCTTGAAGTTAAACTGCTCCGCCACGGCATTGAGTGCACGCGTGGATCGCGGCGTAGAGATGCCGTACCCGCGCTTGCGCAGGTCCTTGGCCAGCATATCGCGACCGGCAGCAGCGTCATCGTCTTTGGTCGCAGCGGCGAAGTAACGGCGAATCTTTGACTTGGCCGAAGGCGTCTTGACGATCTTGAGCCAATCGCGCGACGGCTTGGAGCTCTTGTTAGTCAGGATCTCGACACGGTCACCCGTCTTGATTTCGTGCGTGAGCGGAGCCACCGCACCGTTGATTTTGGCGCCTACGCAGTGGTTGCCGACCTCGGTATGAACAGCGTAGGCAAAGTCGAGCGGTGTAGAGCCCGCACGAAGCGCCATGACCTCACCCTTGGGCGTAAAGACAAAAATCTCCTGGTCAAACAGGTCGACCTTCAGTGAGTGCAGATATTCTTTGGCATCGGTGATCTCGTCAGAGGCTGCCCAATCGAGCGAGTGCTTGAGCCAGTTAATCTGATCGTCCAGACGCTGTGCGTCGTTGGTCTTGGAGGCAGACGATCCGCCCGATTTCTTATATAGCCAGTGGGCGGCGATGCCGTACTCGGCCTGCTCGTGCATCTCGTAGGTTCGAATCTGAATCTCGAGCGGACGGGCCGTGGGGCCGATAACCGTCGTGTGGAGCGATTGGTAGTTATTGACCTTGGGCATAGCGATATAGTCTTTAAAACGACCGGGCATGGGATGCCACAAAGTATGCACGGCACCAAGCGTGGAATAGCAATCGCGCACCGAATGGGTGATGACGCGCAGCGCCACCAGATCATAAATCTCGGAGAACTCCTTGCCCTTGCGCTTCATCTTTTGATAGATGGACCAATAGTGCTTGGAACGACCGTTGATCTGAAAACCCTCAAGGCCAATGCGGTCGAGCTCATCGGTAAGCGTCTTGATAGTCTCGGCCAGAAAGCGTTCGCGAACCTCGCGTGACTCTGCCACCATGCGGGCGATGCGCTGGTAAGCGTCGGGTTCAAGGTAGAAGAAGGACAGATCCTCGAGTTCCCACTTGATAGAGCTCATGCCCAGGCGGTCGGCCAGGGGCGCATACACATCCATGGTCTCGCGCGCCTTAAACAGGCGGCGGTCCTCGCGCAGGGCGGCTAGCGTGCGCATATTATGCAGGCGGTCGGCGAGTTTGACGATGATGACGCGAATGTCCTTGGACATGGCGAGGAACATCTTGCGCAGCGTAAGCGCCTGCTTTTCGTCCATGTTGTCGACTTCGATGTTGGTGAGCTTGGTCACGCCGTCGACGAGCTCTGCCACGGTTTCGCCAAACAGACCCGAAACATCGGCAAGCGAGGTATCGGTATCCTCGACGGTATCGTGCAGCAATGCAGCGCACACCACATCGCAGTCCATCTTAAGGTCGGCCAAAATGATAGCCACCTCGACGGGATGGTTAATGTACATCTCACCCGAGCGCCGCTTTTGGTTGCAGTGCTTCTCGGCAGCAAAGCAGTAGGCCTGCTCCACCTTGGAGAAGTCATCCTCACTCATATATTTAAGGCACAGGCGCTCCAGCTTGTCGTAGCTGTCCGCCATAATCTCGGGCGGCAGATCATCGGCATGCGTATAGTGCTCCATCTCCGAAAAGGGCTGGAGGGCGGAATCATGGGCGGTACGGGCTGCGGCATCCATCGAGGTCCCCTTCCCTAGGCCCGCGGTACGATCGGGCGGTTAATTTTGGTAAGCATATCAGAAGCGCACGAATCGAGTGCCCAACTCCGGAAAGCCGAGAACTCCATGCGCGAGCGCAAGCCCTCCAAATAGCGGATCGACCTGCTCAACTGCACGCGTCCGGGGTTTTCGGTCATCGCGATGCGACGGGTATCGTCAAACCCCGAAACGTGACAGAAACCGAGCTCTTCGAAGATTCCCAAGCCGCTTGCCACCGAACGCTCATCGACCGGCGTGCGCGCGTCGATTGCAAGGCACATCTGCGCAATGTCGATATCGCTTGCACAGAATGAATCGTCCCCCGTCTTGCCACGATTGGAGCGCCACATGGTCTGCAGCGCCCGATAGAGCGTGACAAGCTCATCGCGCTCGGGCGCGTAACAATCGAGCAGGCGCTCATTAATACGAGCGTCACGAGACGAATAGAGCAGGTGAATCACGGCAGGCTGCCCATCGCGGCCGGCACGGCCACTCATCTGGTTAAACTCAATCGCGCCAAACGGCATGTGGTAGAGCACGACATGGCGGATATCGGGCAGGTTGACGCCCTCACCGAAGGCCGAGGTTGAAACGATGCAGCTCAGGCTGCCATCTCGAAACGCCTCCTCGACGCGTCGGCGATCGGAACGCGCAAGCCCGGCGTTATAGAACGCGATATGGGTCGCGCAGTCGGGCACACGTTTGCGCAACGTCTTGGCAAGCGCCACGGACTGGTCGCGCGAGTTCACGTAGATGACGGTCTTCTCCCCCGTCGCAACGATCGAAACCAGGCGATTTTCACGGCTCGCAAGGTCACGATCGTCCTCGAGTTGTAGGTTTTCGCGAACGGTCTCGTCGACCACCGTGCTGGTAATCGGCAATACGCGAGCAAGCTCTGCCACAACTGGAGCCGTCGCGGTAGCCGTTGCCGCCATGACAACGGGGTCGCCCAGGGCTTTAAGAATATCGGGCATATCGAGGTATGCACTCCGGTCACCACCCTTAGCAAGACCGGCATGGTGCGCCTCATCGATAACAACGAAGCCAATACGTCCAGAACGCGCAAATCGATCGCGGTGGATAGACAAGAACTCGGGCGTCGTGAGAACGATACCGGTGCGACCCGAAGCAAGGCCGGCGAATACGTCATCGCGTACGGCCTCCACGGTCTCGCCAGTCAGCACGCCGACACCAATGCCGAGCGCGGCCATCGTCGAGGAAAGGTGATAGGCCTGATCGGCAACGAGCGAACGCAGAGGATAGACAAAAATGCTCGCACGCCCGCGAAGAACCGCCTCGCGCGCGGCATGCACATGGAAAATCAGAGACTTGCCACGCCCCGTCCCCATAACGGCCAAAACGCTCTGATGGTCGGCAAGCGCGTCGAGTGCCTCGACCTGCGCGCGATGCGGCTGGTTCGAGCCGATAAAGCTATGGATAAGCGAGCGCGTGAGCTCGGTATAAGAAAGCTGGGCGAGCGTCTCGCGCTTACGCGACTCCAGGCGCAGGCCAGAATCCGCCGGTTGCACGCCGCGGCGAAGCTCACATGCCGGATCGTCGATATTGGGCGCCGCGGTATCGCGCACCAAGACATCTTTGATCATGAGCTTGGGCTTCACACGTCCCTGCCAATGCTCGGCCACGGCCTCGAACACCAAGTCGACGGCGCTGTCGCAATTGATGAGCCTATCGATCTGCGGCACGCGGAACATGATGGCCGGCACACTCGCGGCACCATCGGTCGCCACAAAGCGCATGTGCTCGCCGGTTTTGCCCACCACGGCGCGATCGCACATCGTCACGCCCTCGGCGGCCAGAAGCGGCACCTTATTGCCCTGGCCAAACGGCTCAAGACGGGAAATTTGCTCGATGGTCTCGATATTTAGCTCGGAGAGATCAACGGTGGCGGCAACCTCGTCAGTGTCCTCAAAGTCCTCGGCGGGAAGCTCCGATAGCACGGCCGAAAGGCGACGGCGGAACTCATCGAGCTTGGATGCCTCGATGGTCACACCCACCGCACCGGCATGCCCGCCGCGACGAATCAGCAGGTCGGAGCAACGCTCGACGGCGTCGAACAGGTTGATCTTGCCCACCGAGCGGCCCGATCCGCGCGCAACGCCGTCCTCGATCGAGAAGAGCAGCGCCGGCACGTGATAGCGATTGGTCAAGCGGCTCGCCACGATGCCCTTGACGCCCTCGTGCCAGCCCTCGCCGCCCACGACGATTGCGCGCCCGCCGTCATAAGTCTCCTCGACCTTCGCCATGGCATCGCGCGTAAGCTCGGCCTCGATCTCGCGGCGTTGGCGATTGATTTCCTCGAGCTCGGCGGCAAGCGCGCTCGCTTCGATGGGGTCGCGGGCAAGCAGCAGGTCGAGCGCCAGCTTGGGATCGGCCATGCGGCCGGCAGCATTCAGACGGGGGATGAGCGAAAATGACAGGCCGTCGGCCGTAATGGTAGAAAGGTCGGCCTTGGCAAGTGCGGCAAGCGCGATATAGCCGGGACGGGCCGTCACGCGCATCTGCTGGATGCCCTCGGCGACCAGTGCGCGATTCTCGGGCGTAAGCGGCATCATGTCGGACACGGTGCCCAGCGCCGCGACCTCTATCAGCGAACGCCAATACGACGGCTTGCCCAAACGCTCGCCCAGGACCTGCACCAGCTTGAGTGCCACGCCGGCACCGGCAAGCTCGCGCGAGGGACCCTTGTCCTCGAGCTTGGGGTCGGTCAGGGGCACGCCCTGCGGCACCTGGTCGGACGGCTCGTGATGGTCCGTGACCACCAAATCGATCCCCAGGCTCTCCAGATAGGAGGCCTCTTCCTTGGCGGCAATGCCGTTATCGACGGTCACGATCAGCTGGGGGCGAGCGAGCTCGTTAACGCGGTCGAGCGCCGCACGCGACAGGCCGTAGCCCTCGTCAAAACGATGCGGAATAAACGGCGTGACGTTGGCGCCAAACGAACGCAGCGCCTCGGTCAACAGACAAGTCGACGTAATGCCGTCGACGTCAAAATCGCCAAAGACGGCGATGCGCTCGTGGCTGCGAATAGCACGCTCAACGCGGTCGACGACGACCGCCATACCCGGAATAACGAGCGGGTCCGCCCAGTCGCGATCGAGCGAAGGCGTCAGAAAAAGCTGACCTTCCTCGATGGATGTAATGCCGTGCGCAACCATAATGCGCGCCACCAGCCCGGGTATGCCCAGGCCAGCCGAAAGCTCCTTTTCGAGCTCGGGGTTTTGCTGAGCGACCGCCCAGCGATGCGTTGTCTTAAGCGATGACATAGGCGCCCACCCCCGATAGGGGCAGGTCGCCGCGATACCTCTCACGGTTCATAGCGATGAGTCCTCTGTGTATGCCCGCTTCGGCAGGCAGATCTGTTGAACGGATTTATTATACCGTGCGGCGCGGACGCACAACGTCCAGCACGCCGTGGTTTCGATAAACGAGGGCGGTAATAGCCTCGAAATAATCGAGCGTTTCAGCCACACGGACGCATGCGAGCGTCTAGCATATCCATTCAAAACGGATTCACGAGCAAAGGGAGTCACAAGCGCATATGAAGCAATGGGTTGGACTGGGTAAGTTCCTCGCGGGGCATATGCAGATCATCGTTCCGATTTGCGTGACGCTCGGCGTGCTCTTTCCCCTGCAGATCGGCGTACTCAAGCCCATCGTCCCCACCCTGTTTGCCTTTATGACGTTCCAAGGTGCCCTCAGCAACACCTTCCATCAGGTAGCCGAAGTATTCCGCCGTCCGCTGCACCTGATTTTGGCGCTGCTGGTCTCGGCGGTGCTTATTCCCATAACAGCCTATGCCATGGGGTCGCTGTTCTTTGGCTCCAACCCCAACCTAGTCTGCGGTATCGTGCTCGAGTACAGCGTACCTGTGGCAGTCACTGCCTTTATGTGGATTAGCATGTTCGGCGGCAACGGCCCGCTCGCGCTCACCATCATCCTGACGTCCTCGGTTATCTCACCCGTTACGATTCCGCTCACGCTTAAGCTCTTGCTGGGCGCAACCGTCTCGATCGACGTGCCGGGCATGATGCAGAACATGGCCTTCATGATCGCTATCCCCGCCCTGCTCGGCATCGTGATTAACGAACTCACGCGCGGATGGGGACACGAGAAGCTCTCCCCCGCGCTCTCGCCCGCCTGCAAGTTCATGATGATGGGTGTTATCGCGTCGAACTCCACCGCCATGAGCGAGTACGTGCTGCACATGAACGCGGTGCGCTTGGAAGTCGCCCTCTTTATTTTGATCTTCGCCATCAGCGGCTTTGTCGTCGGTATTCTGGTCGCCCGCGCACTGCATCTGCCGTATAGCGAAACGACTACCATGTGCTTTACCTGCGGCATGCGCAACATCTCTTCGGGCGCCGTCATCGCCACGCAATACTTTCCGGGCGAAGTCGTATTTCCCGTCATGTGCGGAACGCTGTTTCAGCAGGTACTTGCCTCGCTTATCGGGCATCTCTTTGAGCGTCTAACCGGCGAGGAGCGCGCTGCCCAGCGCAAGCGCGTCGAGGCCGGCCGCGACGCCATGGCACGCTAGGCTGTCCGCATTACGCGGGTGTTAGTCTTGCTATACGAGCGTTTCCAGATGCGCGCGCAGGCGCTCAGCATCGATATCGAGCGTCGTCTCGGCATTGACCTGGGCCAAACGATAGCCGACAAAGTAGGGCGAAACCACCCAACGCGGCAGCGCCTTGGCAATGGTCCGACCGCCCAGGTGATAGAAGAACAAGTTGTACGACTCTGCACGGCCACCGTGGTGCTCGTTTAGGATATAACGCAGAGCTACCTGGATCGCATCGGCGAAGAGATCCGCCTCGGCTTGGTCCCGCGTGTCATCGCTGGCGGCGATTCCCCGCGGAGCTGAAACGTTGACCTCAAAGAACCCCATAATCGGTTCGGTTGAGATGTTGACCGCAATTCTCCCCTGTTGCCAGACATTGATGCCTTCGAAATTGGCGGAAGTCAGCGAAGCATAGCCATCTTCCTGCTCCAAACCCACAATCTGCATGTGCGGATGAACGAGGCTACCGCCCGAGAGCGGACCCTTGTTCTTGTACATGAGCACGCTTCGATACTGCTGTGAATCGATCATCTGCTGCCAGCAACCCAGGGCAAACCGCATCACATGATGCAGCTCGTCCGGCGCATAGGTCACCAGATCTGCGTCGTGGTCGGCCGACTCGATCAGCACGGTTTGACGGGTGGCGCGCAGGGTCTTGAACTTATTCTCGAGCCAGATACAGTCACCGTCGCGCCGGATGATATTGGCGAGTTCCTCGGTATCGCAAAAGGGGCACGCGGTGCCAGGGCGCCGGTTGTCGTCGGGCTTCCCGCTCGCCTGCTGAACGTCAAATACCAGGGGCACGGGTTATACCTCCAGCGGCACGATCTTGGTGCCATGGAGCTCGGAGACGCCCAGTGCCGCAGCCACGGTATCGCGGTTGGCCGTGGAAATGCCGCCGCCGGGAAGGATGGTCAGGCGATCGTTCGCGTAGTCAATAAGGTGCGACAGATGCTCCAGGTTGTCCTCAATCGGCGTGCCGGCGGCACCGCCATGCGTCAGGATGCGCGTTATGCCGCAGTCGGCGAGCGTGTCAATCGCGTCGAGCTGAGCCTCGGGCGAGAGCTGGTCAAACGCCATGTGAAAGGTGATGTCGATGGGCTCGCGCTTGCACTCCTCGGTCGCGCAGCCCGCAGCCATCACGAGAGCGCCGAGGGTGAGCTCGTCGAGCGCCCAGCCGCCGGCACAGGGCTTGCAGCAGCCAAAGACCAGGCCGTCAACGCCGGCACTTACGGCAAGGCCCAAGTCCATCTCCATCATGCGCAGCTCGTCCTGGTTGTAGTGAAAGTCGCCGCCACGCGGACGGATCATGCACATCACCCGTGCATCGTGCTCGCGAGCATAGCTGGTCGTAGCGCTGATAACGCCGGCCGAGGGCGTGGTGCCACCAACCGCAAGGTTGTCGCACAGCTCAATGCGTCCCGCACCGGCCGCAATGGCCGCCGGCACCCGCTCAAAGTTCTCGGCACAAAACTCGTACAGCATAGATAGACCCCCCAGATGACACTTCTATTTCCACACGGCATTGTCGCACTTTAAATACCAAGCCAACGGATCATTTCAAAAGGGGCGCTGACCGAGTTGGTCAGCGCCCCTATTACTGGATGGATTAACCACCAAGATAAGCTTTGCGGACGTTGTCGTCGTGCAGCAGCTCTTGGCCGGTGCCGGTCATGGTGATCTTGCCGGTCTCGAGCACGTAGCCGCGTGTGGCGATGGAAAGCGCCATCTGCGCGTTCTGCTCGACCAGGAGCACCGTGGTGCCGGCCTTGTGCAAATCCTCGACAATCTGGAAGATCTGCTCGATCAGGATCGGCGCCAGACCCATGGAGGGTTCGTCGAGCATGAGCAGCTTGGGGTTACTCATAAGGGCACGACCCATAACGAGCATCTGCTGCTCGCCGCCCGAAAGGGTGCCGGCCACCTGGCGACGGCGTTCCTTCAGGCGCGGGAACTGCTCGTAAACACGTTCGAGGCCCGGGGCAACCGTGGACTTGGGCTGTGTATAGGCACCCATCTCCAGGTTCTCCTCGACCGTCATCTGCAAAAAGGCACGACGCCCCTCGGGTACCTGAGACAGGCCCTTGCCAACCAGCTTGTCGGCGGGCGTATGGATAATGTCCTCGCCCATAAACTTGATGGAGCCGGTCTTGGAGCGCAGCAGGCCCGAGACAGTCTTGAGCGTCGTGGACTTGCCGGCGCCGTTCGCGCCAATCAGGGCAACGATCTCGCCCTCGTTAACGTTAAAGGAGATGTCCTTAATGGCGTGGATGGCGCCGTACCAGACGTTGATGTTGTAGACGGAAAGCATCGGCTCTGCCATTTAGTTCTCCCCCTTATCCTGCTTGCCCAGATAAGCCTCAATAACGGCTTCGTTGTTCTGGATTTCCTCGGCCGTGCCCTTGGCGATGACCTTGCCAAAGTTAAGCACGCAGATACCCTCGCAAATATTCATGACAAGCGACATGTCGTGCTCGATGAGCATGATGGCAATGCCAAAGGTGTCGCGAATCTTGACGATGTTCGCCATGAGCTCCGCAGTCTCGGACGGGTTCATGCCGGCGGCAGGCTCGTCGAGCAGTAGTAGCTTGGGATTGGTGGCAAGCGCGCGGACGATCTCCAAACGACGCTGAGCGCCGTAAGGCAGCGAGCCGGCCTGCTCGTTTGCCAGATGTTCCATATCAAAGATAGACAGAAGCTCCATGGCGCGCTCATGGGCGGCCTTCTCGTGCTTCCAATACGTCGGCAGGCGCAGCACGCCCTCAAAGCCGGAGTAGCGCTCCTGGTTGTGCAGGCCGACCTTTACGTTGTCCTCCACCGTCATGGTGTTGAACAGGCGGATGTTTTGGAAGGTACGAGCGATACCCATGCGGTTGACCTGGTAGACGGACTTGCCCGAGGTGTCCTCACCGTCGAGCAGGATGGTGCCGTGCGTGGGCTGGTACACCTTGGTGAGCAGGTTGAAGACCGTGGTCTTGCCGGCTCCGTTGGGGCCGATGAGACCGGCGATCTCGGTCTTACCGATGGTCAGGCTAAAGTCGTCGACCGCCTTAAGGCCGCCGAACTCAATGCCCAGGTGGATGCACTCGAGCGCCGGGCGCTCGCCCAGGTCGCGGTCGGGAACGATGGCGCCAGAAGGATACGGGACCATCTTGCCCTTGTTGAACTCAAACTTACTGGGCATCGGCTGCCACCTCCTTCTTGGAAGCAAAGCGGTCCTTAATGCGCGCGAAGAACGCCTTGAGCTGCGGGTTGTTAGTAAAGACCATGACCAGAATCAACACGATGGCGTAGATGAGCATGCGGTAGTCCGAGAACTGACGGAGCAGCTCGGGGAGCACCGTGAGCAGCGCCGCCGCGATGACGGAACCGCGCATGTTGCCCAGACCGCCCAGGACCACGAACACCAGAATGAGAATCGACGTGTTGAAGTCGAACTTAGTGGCGGAGAGCTGCGAGAAGTTACCGCCGAAGAGGGCTCCGGCAGCACCGGCGAGAGCGGCGGAGACCACGAAGGCGATCATGCGGTACTGGGTGACGGAGATACCCACGGACTCGGCAGCGATCTTGTTATCGCGCACGGCCATGATGGCACGACCGGTACGGCTGCGGACCAAGTTGAGCACAATCACGAGCGCAACCATAACCAGGATGGCGCCAGCAAGGAACGTCGAGTAGGTCGAAACACCAGATGCGCCCTGGGCACCCTTGATGATAGCGGTGCCGTCTTCGAGCAGGTGTAGGTCGTCGATCGTGGAATTGCCCGTGATGTTAAAGATCACGTGCAAGCCGCGGGAATCGACGCCCACAATGAGGCAGGTAACGATCTCTTTGATAATCTCGCCAAAGGCCAAGGTTACGATGGCCAGGTAGTCACCGCTCAGGCGAAGAACCGGAATACCGATCAGGAAGCCCAGAATGGCAGCGGCGATAGCGCCGACCACAATGCTGATGATCAGACGCACCGGGTCGGACGGAACGGCGCTCTCCAGCGCGACGGCGGTGACGATTCCCGTATAGGCGCCGACGCTCATAAAACCCGCGTGGCCCAGCGACAAGTCGCCCGCGATGCCGACGACGAGGTTGAGCGAGATGGCCATGACGATATAGGCCGTAATGGGAACCAGCTGACCGACAATCATGCGCGGAATCATGTGGTTAGACTGCATAAAGAACACGATGGCGAACGCCACAACGCACATGGCGTACGTGACAAAGTCGTGACGCGTCTGCTTGTCTGTAAGAAACTTCATAACGCTCACCTACACCTTCTCGGGTACGTACTTGCCCAAGAGGCCGGCAGGCTTGACGAGCAGGACGATGATCAAAACGCCAAAGACGATGGAGTTGGCAAGGCTCGTGGAGATGTAAGCCTGCGCCATCGCCTCGATGATGCCGATGAGAATGCCGCCGACAAAGGCACCGGGGATGGAGCCGATGCCGCCGAAAACGGCAGCGTCGAAGGCCTTGATGCCAGGCATGGCGCCCGTGGTGGGCTGCAGAACCGGCGAGTAGGAGCACAGGAGCACACCGGCGATGGCGGCAAGGGCGGAGCCGATGGCGAACGTCATCGAGATGGTGCGGTTGACGTTGATGCCCATGAGCTGAGCGGCGGCCTTGTCCTCGGACACGGCGCGCATGGCCTTGCCCATCTTGGTCTTACCTGTAAAGATCATCAGACCGGCCATGATAACCAAGCAGGCGACGATGGTGACGAGCGAGACGGCACTTACGTTGAACTTGGCCAAGAACTCCGGCACCGGGAAGGTGACGAGCGAAGTGAAGTTCTTGGGCGTGGCGCCCCACAGAAGCTGCGCGGCATTCTGCAGGAAGTAGGACACACCGATGGCCGTGATCAGAACGGCCAGCGGGCCTGCTTGGCGCAGCGGCCTATAGGCCAGACCCTCAATGAGAACACCGAGAACCGTGCAGACCACACAAGAGAGAACTACAGATGCCCAGCCCGGGAGGCCGAGATACGACGTGGCGCAGAACGAGACATAGGCACCGACCATGATGACATCGCCGTGAGCGAAGTTGAGCATCTTGGCGATACCGTAGACCATGGTGTAGCCCAACGCGATGATGGCGTAGACGCTGCCCATGGACAGGCCGTTGACCAGGTATTGGATAAAGACCGTCATGTTCCACATCCCCCTTTCGAATAGGTTTCCAGTTGATGTATGAAACAGGGACGTTACGTTGTCCCCAGATACCAAGCAAGCAGGGAAGGCGAAAACCTCCCCTGCTTGGGATCAAAACCGCTCTATGTAAGGCGGCCTATTAGGCCAGTACGTACTTGCCGTCGGTGATGACATACGCCGTAGGATCCTTCTGGACCTGGCCCTTGTCGTTCCAGGAGAGCTTGCCGGTCAGACCGTCAACGGTAATCTTGAGCATAGCCTCGGGCAGCTTCTCGGCGACCTCGGTCGGGTCGGCGTCGACACCAAGACCGGCCTCCTTGAGGGCCTCGGCCACCGCGTGCACGCCGTCGTAGGCATCGGCGGCAAACTGGTCGGGGGTATCGCCGTACTTATCCTTGTAAGCGTTGACGAAGTCGGCGTTCTTCTCGTCGTCGGCGGAGAACGGGGTCATGAGCAGCAGACCCTCGGCAAGAGAGGTGTCGAAGCCCTCGACGCCCAGGATGCCGTCCATGCCGTCGCAGCCCATCATCTTGACGTCGTAGCCCATGTCCTTGGCGTTCTTGAGCAGGACGGACGCCGGCGTGTAGTAGATCGGCGCAAAGATCATGGTGGCGCCGGCCTGCTTGGCCTTGGTCAGCTGGTTGGTAAAGCTCGTAGCGGAGTCGTCCTTAAAGGTCTCCTCGTCAACAATCTCGAGCTTAGACTCAGCGGCCTGAGCCTTAAAGGAATCTGCAATGCCCGAAGAATAAGCGTCGCCGGAGTTATAGAACAGCACGAACTTCTCGTCCGCATACTTCTCTGCCAGGAACTTGGCAGCGTTGACGCCCTGGTTGGGGTCGGTAAAGCAAACCTGGAAGACGCAATCCTTTCCGTCGGTGACGTCCTCGGAGGACGCGGACGGGGTGATCATGAATGTCTTGGGGTCGTTGCTGCACTCTGCGGCAACGGCAACCGACGCACCCGTGGTGGTCGGGCCGACGAGGGCCTGCATGCCCCAGTCGAGCAGGTTATTAAAGGCGTTGACGGCCTTCTCGCCGTCGGCCTGGTCGTCCTCGGCCTTGCTGGCAAGCGGCAGCTCCTTGGTGGAGAAGTCCTTGCAGCCAAGCTCGACGCCCTGGGTAACGGACTTGCCGTAAGACGCGGCGGCACCGGTCAGCGGGCCAATGGTGCCGATCTTAAACGAAGCGTCGCTCGAAGCGGAACCGCTGTCGCCGCCGTTGGAGGAGCAGCCAGCTAGAATGGACATCGCCCCCAGACCTGCTGCGCTCGCGATAACGCTCCTGCGATTCATAACAGGGTTCAATGACTTACCGGTGAGGCTCGACATGCGGCTCTCCTCTCAAATCTCGTCGGGTTTCGGTTACC
Organism: Collinsella sp. LCP19S3_D3; assembly: GCF_052121455.1. NCBI lineage: Bacteria > Bacillati > Actinomycetota > Coriobacteriia > Coriobacteriales > Coriobacteriaceae > Collinsella > Collinsella sp. LCP19S3_D3. Next base: position 19,108 of record NZ_JBQKEF010000023.1, read on the forward strand.
CGACAGGCCATCCTCCGCCGTCTTCGGCGTTCGCAAAATAGTAGACGCTTTAGTTGAGAAAAGTGGCGATTATTTCAACTTTTCTTTTGCCTTGTCCATTTATCCATAATTATGCGTATTTCTTTCGGTTTATACAGTTTAGCGACTTTATTGTGTGAAAGAAATGTTTCCGTTCTGTTACAAGCCTTCCTGCCCTGAATAACATGGCCCCACCGGTCTCGTTATATGCACTTAGGCGGCGATGTACTTGCCGTCCTGAATCACATAGGCCGTAGCGGGCTTCTCGACTTGGCCCTCGTCGTTCCACGTGAGCTCGCCTGTCAGGCCCTCAATCTTGATCTTGCGCATAGCCTTGGCAAGGTCGCCGGCAATGTCGGCGCCGTCGACCGTAATGTCGATGTCCGCCTCATCGATTGCCTCGACAATCGCGTGGATGCAGTCATAAGCATCGGCGGCAAACTGGTTGGGCGTCTCGTTGTAGGCGTCCTTATATGCCTTGACGAAGTCGGCGTTCTTCTCATCGTCGGCAGAGAACGGGGTCATGAGCAGCACGCCCTCGGCAAGAGAGGTGTCGAAGCCCTCAACGGAGAGCAGGCCGTCCATGCCGTCGGTGCCCATGAGGGTCATTTCGTAGCCCATGTCCTTGGCGTTCTTGAGCAGGACGGACGCCGGCGTGTAATAGATCGGGGCAAAGATAAGCGTGGCGCCGGCCTCCTTGGCCTTGGTGAGCTGGTTGGTAAAGCTCGTGGAAGAGTCGTCCTTAAAGGTCTCGGTATCGACGATATCGAGCTTGGACGCCTTGGCCTGCTCGGCAAAAGCGTCGGCAACGCCCGAGCTATACGTATCGCCGGAGTTGTAGAACAGGGCGATCTTGGCGTCTGCATACTTCTCGGCCAGGAACTTCGCGGCGCTGGCGCCCATGGTGGGATCGGTGAAGCAAACCTGAAAGACCGTGGTCTTATCCTTGGTGACGTCGAGCGACGAGGCCGAAGGCGTGACCATGAGCATATCGTCGGCGATCTCGCCCGAGACGGCGACGGCGGCACCAGTCGTGACGGGGCCGACGAGCGCCTGCATGCCCCAGTCGCACAAGGTATTGAAGGCGTTGATGGCCTTCTCGCCGTCGGCGACGTCATCCTCGGACTTAAGCGAGAGTTTGAGATCCTTGGTCGAGAAATCCCTGGCGGCGAGCTTGGCACCTTTTTCGGCCGAAACGCCATAGGTTGCCGCGGCACCGGTCAGAGGGCCGATGACACCGATCTTGAAGGTCTTACCGTCATCGGCGGAGCCGCCGTCCGAGCCACCCGACGAGCAACCAGCGAGTGCGGCAGCGCTGCCGAGCGCCGCGGCGCCGGCGAGAAAGTTCCTACGGCTGAGCGTGCTGTTGATGTTGAACATGATGTCCCCCTTTTTCGCTGGCCGCGGTGCGGCCGTCTTGCGGTACGGGGCAAACCTTATGGCGCAAACGTTGACAGTTTGTTACGGAAGTTCGTTTGTAGCGAGCATGTTTCCAATGTTTCCGCAGCGTTTCGGGGGTGCCGTTTTGTGCGACTCCTGTTGCCTGGCGAGCACGCGCTCTCGGTTCACGCTAGAATGCACTCAACATTACTTGATCAATCAATCTATAAGATGCACGAAGGAGCTATCTATGAGCGAACCCCTGCGCACCGTGAACGTCGGTCTGATCGGTCTGGGAACCGTCGGCGGCGGCGTGGCCCGTCTGATCAAGAGCCACCACGATGAGTACCTGGCCGCCTACGGCATCGACCTTAAGCTGACCCGCGCCTGCGCGCTTGCCTGGGAGCAGGCCGAGGCGGCAGGCATTGAGCGCGAGGCCTTTACGAGTGACTGGCATGACGTCGTTACCGACCCAGCCGTCGATATCGTCGTCGAGCTGATCGGCGGCGAGCATCCCGCGACCGAGATCTTCACCACCGCCTTTGAGCACGGCAAGCACGTCGTCTCTGCCAACAAGGCCCTGTTGGGCCGCCACGTCGAGACGCTTGCCGAGAAGGCGCGCGCGTGCGGCGTGCAGATTAAGTGCGAGGCCAGCTGCGGCGGCGGCATCCCCATCGTGAGCACGCTCGAGCACGACCTGGTGGGCAACAAGATCCTGACCATCGCCGGCATTCTCAACGGTACCACCAACTATATCCTGTCGCGCATGGACGCCGAGGGCGCCGATTACGCCGACGTGCTCGCCGACGCGCAGGCCAAGGGCTATGCCGAGGCCGACCCGTCCGCCGACGTCGACGGCTTCGACGCCGCCAGCAAGACGGCGATCCTCGCCTCCATCGGCTTTGGCACCCGCGTGACCACCGATGATGTGTACCAGCAGGGTATCCGTACCATCGGCGCCGAGGACATCGCCCAGGCCCGCGAGCTCGGCTACACCATTAAGCTGCTCGGCATCGCCCGCAACACCGACGCCGGCGTCGACGTCCGCGTGCATCCCACGCTGATCCCCGCCGACCACATGCTCGCCAAGGTCAACGGCGCCATGAACGCCGTCTACGTGGTAGGCGACGCCGTGGGCGAGACCATGTTCTACGGTGCCGGCGCAGGCTCCTTCCCCACCGCGAGTGCCGTCGTGGGCGACATCCTGTCGCTCTCCGAGCAGATCAGCCGCGGCGTGGCTCCGCTGCCCGAGATTGAGCCCTATGGCCACAACCTCGCCTTTAAGCCCATGGACGAGCTCCAGACCAAGTACTATGTGCGCCTGAAGGTCGCCGACCGCGTGGGCGCCCTGTCCGAGACGGTCGATATCTTTGCCAAGCACAACATCTCGATCTCGCTCATCAACCAGGTCGAGGACGGCAAGTCGGGCGTCAGCGATGCCTGCTCGGTCATCTTCCTGACGCACCGCGCGCTCGAGAAGGACGTCCAGGCTGCCGCGGCCGAGCTTGCCAGCGTCGACTGCGTGGCCGAGGTCGCCAACGTCCTGCGCATCGAGAACGTCGAGGCCTGGACCGAAGGCGTCATGGCCAACTAACCCCACGCTCGCCTAGCAATACGCGCTTTGAGGGCTCCCGTCCGATGTGGGACGGGAGCCCTTTTGCCTCCTGCCCTAAGCACAACGGCAGAGCACATTTGCGCGAGCCGCTCATCGGTAACGCGCGCTACCGTTCACCGATATGCAAACGCGGTCGATTCCGGCTACCGCTACGCTGTGCTGAGAGTGTCCGCCCGCGATGAGAGGAAGCACTATGTTGCTCGAGGGCAAGAAAGCAATCGTCACCGGAGGCACGCGCGGTATCGGCTATGCCATCGCCTGCCGTTTTATCGAAGAGGGCGCCGCCGTCACCGTCTTTGGCTCGCGCCAGGAGACTGCCGACGCGGCCGTTGAGAAGCTGGCGGCCGCCTATCCCGACGCCAAGGTCTGGGGCCGCTCCTGCGACCTCACCTCACTCGAGGCCGTGACCGAAGCTTTTACCCAGGCTGCAACCGACATGGGCGGCTTGGACACGGTCGTCAACAACGCCGGCATCTCCCAGCGCTCGCCGCTTTTGGACTACACAGCCGAGGAGTTCGCAACGGTCATGGACCTTAACGTCGTCGCTGTCTTTAACGGTCACCAGGCGGCCGCCAAGATCATGACCGAGGCCGGCCACGGCGGCACCATCACCACCACGAGCTCGATGGTCGCCAAGTACGGTCAGCCCTCCGGCGTCGGTTACCCCACGTCCAAGTTTGCCGTCAACGGCATGGTCCAGTCGCTCTCGCGCGAGCTCGCCCCCATGGGCATTCGCGTCAATGCCGTCGCACCCGGCGTAACCAAAACCGATATGGTCGCCAACCTGCCCGAAGAGGTCATCAAGCCCATCATCGCCACCATTCCGCTGGGTCGCATGGGCGAGCCCGAGGATGTCGCCAACGCCTTTGTTTTCCTGGCGAGCGACATGTCCTCCTACGTCACGGGCGCCGTGCTCCCCGTCGACGGAGCCGCCCGCTCCTAAAGGTCGCAAGCCACGACTTCGAACCTCAACGAGGCCCAACGCAAAAGGCGCGCTGCCTGCATCAACCGCAGGCAGCGCGCCTTCTTCTGTTTGTAAGGGAAACTGCGTCCCAGTATTTCAGGGGACTGCGGACGATTTCTTGGACCGTTACGCGGCCCTTCCCAGCGCGGCGCGGAACTCGGCCGGCGTGCGGCCGCCGAGCGCATCGCTGCGCCTCTCCGTATTGTATCG
>NZ_JBQKEF010000024.1:0-20233 GCF_052121455.1 Collinsella sp. LCP19S3_D3
AGGCAGGTAAGATTGAAGGGCCTGACGCCGGAGGAGTTCCGGAACCGGGCCCTTGCGGCGTAGTCGCTATTTATTCAGTCCAAGTTTCGGGGCGCAGTTCACTGTCCCCTTCGTGGTGGTCGCGTTGGCAATAGCGTTTCCCCAGATAAAACCTGCCAAAATAAACCTGTCCCTAATTGGCAGGTTTTGACACCCTAGGGACGGGCGATGCTACAATCTGGCTTGTACTTGAAACGCATCAAAGGGGCCGCTATGGCAAAGGTAAAAATCAGCGACGTCGCACGCGAGGCCGGGGTCTCGCTGGGCACGGTATCCAACGCGCTCAACCATCCCGAAAAGCTGCGCCCCGAGACCCTCAAACTCATCAACGAGACCATCAATCGCCTTGGCTACCTGCCCAACCAAAGCGCCCGTCAGCTCGCAGGAGGCACCACCAAGTCCTTTGGCCTGGTCCTCCCCCGTCTCGACCACGGCTTCTCGCTCCAAATTGCCAGCGGTGCCCATAACGAGGCCCGCAAGCACGGTTACGACCTGCTCATCGCCAACGCCGATAACGACGACATCCTCGAAGACCACTACCTGCGCTATTTTATGGGCACGCAGATGTCCGGCGTCATGGTTCAGCCCATGGCATCCCCCGATTGGCACCCCGCCATGACCAAGATGCCCGTGCCGATTGTCCATCTGGACATCCACTGTTCCGAGCCCGGTTACTACGTGGCCGCCGATAACGAGGCACAGGGGCGCATTATCGCCGAGCTCGCCATTGCCCGCGGCGCACGCCATATCACCGTTGTGGGCAGAGCGGCATTTATGCAGCTCACCCTGCGCGTGCTTGGCATTCACAAGGCCCTCGCCCTTCATCCCGACATCAAAATTGAGGTCATTGACGCCGGAGAATGGAATACCGCTGCCGACGGTTACGGCATCGGCGCCCAGATTGCCGAGCGCTCTGCTGACGAGCGTCCCGATTTCGTCATCGGCCTAACCGACGTATTGGCCTCGGGTGTTATCTCGGCGTTGATCGACAAAGGCATCTCCGTCCCCAAGCAAGTTCGCGTGGCCGGCTGCGACGGTAACCCGCTTGCATGGAGCGGCGCAGTACCGCTCACCACCGTAGCACCCCCGGGCTACGAGATTGGCCGCAAGGGTGTCCAGCTGCTCATGGAGCAGATCGAGAACAAGGCGCCGACAAAAACCAAACGCGTCCGTATCGGCTCCGCCGCACGCACCGTCACCGAGGTCACAGCCGCCGAGGACATCAACCGTCAGGAACTCGTGCGGCCGTTCCTCTTAGAGCGCGCCAGCACCCAGGCAAGCAGCCAAGCCGAAGCCACCGCCATCAACCTGGGCGCGTATCTATAGCACGTCGACCAGTATGCCAAAACGCAGCTTAAGCAAAAGAGGCCCGGCCATTGCCGGACCCCTTATGCTTAAGCGTAAATGTGGGCAATTGCCCGTTTCAACGCCGCAGCTGTCTAGCGCACGGCCTTGACCGCCGCCGCAAGGTCGAACAGCGTATCGAGCACGGCCTCGCAGCCATCCACCACATTCTGCGGCAGCGGCACAATGTCGGGGACGGCAAAGACATGGCAGCCGGCCGTGATGCCAGAGACGCAGCCGTTGCGTGAATCCTCGACCACAGCGCATTCCTCGGGAGCAAAGCCCGCGCGCTCGCAGGCAAGCAGATACATCTCGGGGTCGGGCTTGCCGTGCACGACGTCCTCGCCGCAGGTCACCGTCTCAAACTTGTCAAAAAGGCCGACCATCTTAAGGTTGCGCTCGGCCGTAGCGAGGCGCGACGACGTCGCTAGACCCACGTGATAGCCCGCAGCCAGCAGCTCGTCGAGGCACTCGGCGGCACCGGCCTTAAGCTCCAAATCGGTCTTGACCATCTCGTCGCGAATCTCCTTGTGGCGAACATAGATCGCCTCGGTGGTTTCATGGCTGCCGTAATGCTTATCAAGGATGTCCATGACATCGGGCAGAGTGCGGCCGATAAACTGATGGATCAGCGCATCATCAATCGCGACCCCCAGCTCGGCAGCGCCCGCCTTCCATGCCTTGATGCCCAAACGCTCGGTATCGACCAGCGTTCCGTCCATGTCAAAAATTACAGTCTTGATCATATCGGTCCCCTCACCGGATTGCATTACGGCCACTCTAGCGCACTTTACAAACTTGTATATAACGTATATAGCATATTGCACTATCGTTACATAGGCAAAAGTCATATGACGAGCAGTCCGATAGGATTATAGTTTTCGACCGAGTACTCAATGGTAAGGATTGTTTTATGCTTTCAGACACTACCGCACCTGCAAAGGAGCTTCAGGACAAACTCGCGGCGCTCGAACAGCTGCTTTTGGCATACGGACGCGTCGCCATCGGCTTTTCCGGTGGCGTCGACAGCAGCTTTTTGGCCGCGGTCTGCGCCCGCATCATGCCTGCCAGCACGCTTCTCGTTCACCTCACCACGCCGCTCATCGGCACGCCCGAACAGACCTCGTTTGAGCGATCCGTTGACAGGCAAACCAATGAGGGACCGCATTTTAAGCTCCCCGTGCTCAATCTTTCGGTCGATCAGCTGCAGCTCCCCCAAGTAGCCTGCAACGACGCCAACCGTTGCTACCACTGCAAGCACGCCGGCTTTACCGCCATCGTCAACCACGCTAAGTCGCTCGGCTTTCCCACCGTCATCGATGGCAGCAATGCAAGCGATCGCGGTGACTACCGTCCCGGCATGCGCGCTGCCAAAGAGCTCGGCGTACGCTCCCCTCTTATGGAGGTCGGCTTTACCAAGGACGAAGAGCGTGAGCTGCTGCGCGCATGGGGCTATCCCGTTTGGAACCTGCCGGCGGGAGCCTGTCTTGCCACGCGCGTCCCCACAGGCGAGGAGCTTACGCATGAGAAGGTCGATTTAATCCGCGCCTGCGAGGACTACCTGCACGATCTTGGTCTGGCGCAGGTACGCGCGCGCTTGGTCGGCGGCTGCATGCGTATCGAAGCCGCTCACGCAGATGTCGCCAAGATTGCCGCTCTCGGCGGTGCTACCGTCAATGCCGAGGGCAAGACCCCGCTGCCCGCCGCCATCGAGTCCGAGCTGCGCGAGCTGGGCTGCAGCCACATCTCCCCCGAAGTCACCCCCTACATCCACGGCAACATGAACCAGTAACCTACCAAAAAGGGACAGGTTTATTTTGGCAGGTTTTATCTGGGGAAACGCCGAATAGCCCCACATTCACAACCGCCGCAGCTCCATATGAGGCAAATGAATCCGTAGCGTTTGTCCCAAATCTTAAGTATTTGTTCGACAGAACGGCCCCTGCCGGCTCCTGCTAGACTGGTAGACTCCCAACCGTCCGTCCAGGAGTCACCATGTCGCGCAAGTCCGCCTACAAGCAAGCACTTTCTATCGGCACCGCTGTGGTGCTGGGGTTTGCGCTGTTTACGGGATCGCTCGACGGGGCGCCCAGACTGCTCTCGCCGCAAAGTGATGAACAGGCGGCGGCTCTGGCCGAGAAGCAAGACGAGAGTCCCAGCCGCACCGACGACGAGGCAGACCTGGTTGCCCGACTCGAATCGGGAACAGCGAGCTCCTCGGACTCTCAAAAAAGCCAGGACGCTGGCGATGGCTCCGATTCCGCCGCAACCGGCACCGGTGACGACACTTCCACAGATAGCCCCGCCACCCCCATCGACGAGGTCGAAAACCCCAATCTCGACCGCGCCCGCGGCGTATACCTCAGCAGCATTCCTGACTACGCGGGCAACCCCTATGTTGCCCTGCGAGCCGACAGCACGCACCCGTTGGGCACACCATCATTCACGCTCGATGAATACGAGCGCGCCGCCGAAGAGGGCTGCTTTAAGAAGTTCTCCAAGCTCGACAGCCTGGGCCGCACCCGCAAAGCGCTCGCTTGCGTGGGCCCCGAATCGCTCGGTCAAGGCGAGCGCGGCGATATCTCGCGTATCCATCCCGCCGGATGGCGCCAGCAGCGCTACGACTTTATTCCGGGCCAGAGCCTCTACAATCGCTGTCACCTCATCGCCTGGTCGCTCTGCGGCGAAAACGCCAACCGCAAGAATCTCCTCACCGGCACGCGTTATCTCAACGAAACGGGCATGCTGCCATTTGAGGAGCAGATTCTCGGCTACATCCGCGAGACGGGCAACCATGTGCTCTACCGTGTCACGCCTATGTACAACGAAGAGGAGCTCGTCTGCCGTGGCGTGCGTCTTGAGGCGCAATCGGTCGAGGACCACGGCAAAACTCTCTGCTTCCACGTGTACTGCTACAACCTGCAGCCGCATGTGCAGATCGACTACGCTACCGGCCGCAATCAGGCCTCGGGAGACTAGGGCCGGCCAAGCTGCCCCAAAACCTAAATGAACCGTTTTCCTCCATCCCCCAGGGATCAAAAAGGGCCGCCTGGATTGCCCAGAGCGGCCCTTGCATCGGCATGTATGTTACAGACAACGCCCAACGCTACTTGGCACGGCCCTCCTCATAGCGCTCCACGAGCTTGGCCTGAACGTCATAAGGCACCTGCTCATAGCCCGCAGGCTTCATGGTAAAGTCGCCCGTGCCGCGCGTGATGGAGCGCAGACGCGTCGAGTAATCCGTCAGCTCGGCGAGAGGCGCCTGAGCGATGACCACGGTGTCTCCGCGCTCATCGGTCTCCATACCCGTCACGCGACCGCGCGAGGCCGAGATGTCGCCCATCACGGCGCCGGCGTAGCTCTCGGGAATAGTCACCGTGATTTCCTCGATGGGCTCCAGCACCACCGGGTCGGCGTCGGCGCATGCCTTGCGCAGGCCGATGCGAGCCGCCGCGCGGAACGCCATCTCGTTGGAATCGACGCTGTGATACGAGCCGTCGTACACAGCCACGCGAATGCCCGTAAGCGGGTAGCCGGCAATGATGCCGTCCTTCATGGTCTCCTGAACGCCCTTGTCCACGGCAGGGATCAGCGAGCGCGGAATGCGGCCGCCTACGACCTCGTCCACAAACTCATAGCCGTCGCTCGTACCGTCGGGCCCAATGAGCGGCTCTACGCGCAGCCAGCAGTCACCATACTGGCCGGCGCCGCCGGTCTGCTTCTTGTGGCGGCCCTGGGCAGTTGCCGTGCGGCGAATGGTCTCGCGATACGGGATGCGAATCGGCACGCTCTTGGCCGCGACCTTGGTACGGTCCTCAAGACGATTGAGCAGGACCGAAACCTGCGCCTCGCCCACCGCCGAAATGATGGTCTGGCCGGTCTCCTCGTCGCGGTCAATGCTCATGGTCGGATCGGCCTTGCATGCCTTCTCGATAAACGTGTAGAGCTTCTCTTCGTCGCCGCGATTCTCGGCCTCGATGGCGATGCGGTACTGCGAGTTGGGGAACTTAAACGCCGCAGCCTCGACCTTGCCGGTAATCGAGAGCGTATCGCCCGTCTCGGCCGCCAGCTTGGGCGCCACGATGATATCGCCGGCATAGGCGTGACCGACCTCGGTCATGTCGCGGCCGCACATCACATACAGGTGAGCCAGACGATCGCTCTTGCGGGTGCGCGCGTTGATCAGCTCAAGGCCCGGCTCAAGCGTGCCCGTCAGCACCTTGATGAAGCTGATGCGACCCTGCTGAGGATCGGCCAGGGTCTTAAACACAAACGCCACCGGGCGGTCATCGTCGCTCGAGATCTTGAGCGAATCACCGTCGATGAGCGGCATTTCACCATAGTCGGTCGGCGCCGGGAAGTACGTGGCGATGTCGTCCATCAGCGAGTTGACGCCCTGCTCCTTGATGCAATCGCCCGCAAAGACCGGCACAAAGATGCGCTCGGCGATCGCCTTCGACAGCAGGCCTTCAAGCTCCTCCTGCGTCAGCGTCTCCTCGCCTTCCAAGTACTTCATCATCAGTTCGTCGTCAGCCTCGGACACCAGCTCGCACAGATGGTCATGGGCTTCCTCGGCCTGGGCACGATACTCCTCGGGAATCTCCGACTCAACGGCTTCGGCGCCGTTGCAATGGCGCGCCTTCATGCGCACCAGGTCGATGATACCGTCAAAGTCCTCGCCCTCGCCCCAGGGAAGGGTCACGGCGCCCAGGCGCGTGCCAAAGCGCTCCTGCAGCAGGTCCATCGTGGTCGCAAAGCTGGCCTCGGAGCGCGACAGGCGGTTTACGAACACCGCACGCGCCAGACGCAGGTCCTCGGCGGCATACCAGAGCTTAACCGTCGTAGGCTGCGGGCCGGCCTCGGCGTCGACCACAAACAGAGCCGTCTCGCAGACGCTCATCGCGGCAAAGGCGTCGCCGATAAAATCGGGGTAGCACGGGGCATCGAGCACATTGATGCGCGCACCCTTCCAGTCGATCGGCGCAATGGTCGTCGAGATGGAAAACGCACGCTTGACCTCTTCGGGGTCATAGTCGAGCGTGGGCTTGGTGCCGTCGTGGCCGCCCAGGCGGGCGGTCTTGCCGGAAAGGTGGAGCATGGCCTCGGCGAGTGAAGTCTTGCCCACCCCACCTTGGCCTACGAGCACCACGTTCCTTACATTACCGGTCTTGGGAGCACCCATGATGACCTCCTTGCAGGGCCGCGCGCAATGCGCGACGCCAACGGGGAGAGTTCGCGGTCGATGCCGTCCCGGGAGCAGCATGGTCGGCAGCCGATCCGGCTCACCCTCCAAATGTCCTATGCCACCACCCTACCCTCGCGGGCGACTGTCCATGCACACCTTTCGGCGCACGTATGAATACGGGCGGCGAGAGGAGGGGGCAAACGCCTGAGGCGGTTATTAAGCCCCATCGGCGCAAATAAAAACCGCCGCAGGCCATAAGACCTGCAGCGGTTTCGCCTCAATGTCTACTTGAGCCTAGCCCTCGATACGGCTCAGGAACTCGCGCGTGCGCCGTTCGCGCGGATGGCCGATAACCTGCTCGGCAGGACCCTCCTCGACAATGCGACCGCCGTCCATAAAGACCACGCGATCGGCAACATCGCGCGCAAACTGCATCGCATGGGTCACGATCACCATCGTCATATTCTGCGCGGCAAGGTCTTTAATGACGCGCAGCACCTCGGCCGTTAGCTCGGGATCGAGTGCCGAGGTCGGCTCATCGAAGAACAAGATCTCTGGATCGAGCGCCAAGGCACGCGCAATACTCACACGTTGCTGCTGACCGCCCGAAAGCTCGCATGGCACCTTGTTCTCGTTGCCCGTAAGCCCCATCTGCGCGATCAACTCACGCGCACGTGCTTCGACCTGCTCGCGCGGGCGCTTGAGCACGCGAATCGGAGCGTCGGTAATGTTTTTCATCACGGTATAGTGCGGGAACAAATTGTAGTTCTGAAACACCAGGCCAAAACGCGAGCGCGCCTGCTTGGGCACATCGCCTTTCGCATACACCGTGCCCGATCCCACATCCGTCGCAACGGCTAGATCACCAAACGAAAGCGAGCCGCCGTCAAGCGTCTCGAGCAGCGTTGCGCAGCGCAACAGCGTTGACTTACCGCCGCCCGAAGGTCCGATAATCGCCACGACCTCGCCGCGCTTTACCTCGAGCGAGATATCCTTGAGCACCTCATTGCCACCAAACGCCTTGCGCGCGCTCGTTATATTCATTACCGTTCCGGACACGGGAACCTCCATGTGTTGAAAAGCACGACGGAACAGGCTAGTCGTGGTAGTAGTCAAGTCGCTTTTCGGCGGCGCCCAGCAGCATCTCGACCACAAAGTTAAAGACCCAGTAGATCAGTGCCGCAATCGCAAACGGCACCATGCTCACTTGAGAGGCAACCAGTGCCTTAGCCGTCGAGAACATCTCCCCCACGCCGATGGCAAATGCCAGCGACGTGTCCTTGACCAGCGTGATGATCTCGTTGCCCATCGCCGGCAAAATGCGCTTGGCGACCTGCGGCATCACAATGTACAAAAACGTCTGCAGGCGTGAGTAGCCCAGCACCTCGGCGGCCTCATATTGACCACGCGGGATAGACTGCAAACCCGAGCGATAGATCTCGGCAAAGTAGCCGGCATAGTTGATGATGAATGCCACGACGCACGCCGTCCACTTGGAATCGGGCGTGAGCGAAATACCAAAGACATAATACGGAGCAAAGTAGATGGCAAACATCTGCAGCATGAGCGGCGTACCGCGCATGACCGAAATGTAGATGCGCGCAATCCAACGCAGCGGCGCGATTTTGCTCATGCGCATAAACGCCACGGGAATTCCCAAGGGAATCGAGCCCAACAGCGTGAGCACAAACAACTGCAAACTGACCAAGAAACCCTGGCCAAGCATCTGCATCATGACCTGAATAGACAACCCAAGCTCTCTTTCACAGCAACAGAACAGCAGGTGTTAATTGAAATAGGCACAGTGCCCAAGATTGCGAGCGACAAGCCCGACGAAGCGTACTTTGGTACGCGAGGAGGGTTGGAGCCGCAAGGTTGGGTGCTGTGGCTATTTCAAAACCCAGTTGTCGAAGGATAGACCGTAGCTCGCATACTTGTCGCACAGGTCCTTGACTGTACCGTCCTCATAGAGCGCCTTAAGCGACTCGGTCACGGCGTCGGCCGACTTGGTGTCGCCCTTTTTAAAGCCAACGGCGTAGTGCTCGCTGGACAGCGGCTTGTCAAGTTGCGTATAGGCATCGGGCTTGGCGGCAAGCTGATACTGGGCGATCGAAAGGTCGCAAGCCACCGCATCGACCGCGCCGCTCTCGAGCTGCATAAAAGCCGTGTTGTACTCGCCGATGGTATCGAGCGTGGCAAACGTCGCCGCCAGATCCTTCTGGTCACCCTCTAGCACATCCTGCGCGGCAGAATCGGTCTGGGTAATCACGGTCTTGCCGGCAAGGTCGTCCCAACTCTTGATGCCCGCATCCTTCTTGACCACCAGCACCTGCTCATTGAGCATGTACGGCTCGGAGAACGTGTAGTCGTCCTCGCGGCCCTCCATGGTAAAGCCGTTCCAGATGCAGTTGATGGCGCCCGAGTTGAGCAGCGTATCCTTGGCGTCCCAGTCGATGGCCTCGTACTTGACCTCCCAGCCCTGCTTATCGGCAACTGCCTTGGCCAAATCGAGATCAAAGCCGGTGTACTCGCCATCGTCGCCCACAAAGCCATACGGAGGATAGGACTTGTCAAAGCCCACCACGAGCTTCTTAGACTCCACAGCGCCCTTGGCGTCCTTTGCCGCAGCAGAGCCGGCAGTGGAACCCTTGTCGGCACCACCGCCGCAGCCGACAAGACCAAGGCCAAGCACCGTGGCGAGCGAGCCGGCTAGACCAACAAACTGACGACGAGACATATCGGTATTCATGGTATTCCCCCTTGATGGCGCTTTAGTTAAGTAAAGTGATTCATGTAACGCCCAGAATCATACACTTTACCTTGATAGAGTACAAGGGAGAAGTTGCCCGGCGCGGGCGGGGAGCGGCGCGTAATTAAGTTTCCTGCTCTACAGTCCTGCGCAAGACGGAAAGCACATTAAGTGCTTTCCTTTGCGTGCGGAACTCGCGATAAACTTAATTACGCGCCGCTCCCCGCCCGCGCCGGGCAAACGTCGTTGGACTTATCACTAACGTGAAGTGGACGCTTGTATATCGTCTGCTAGCTTGGCACGGTACAATGCTTTCAGATTTCAATTTATAAATTAGTGGGGTTACTTCATGGCAGAATCTCGTGCGGAGCGTAAGGCTCGTCGTGCTTTGATCGAGGCGGCTGAGGGGTCGGAGGAGAAAAAATCTTCCAAGAAATCCAAGTCGTCTCAGGATGCGAAGGGTAAGTCGGCCAAGGGCAAGGCTAAGACCAAGCGCCCCAGCTTTCGTCGGAGCGAGGATAAGGCGCCTCAAGCTCGTTCCAAGCGCTCGCATAATGAGTCGTCCCGGTCCGCTCATAAGGCCGTTGATCCCAAGTCGCCTTGTTCCATCATGAAAGCTTGCGGTGGATGCACGGCGCTCAACAGGCCTTATAAGAAGCAGCTGGCGACCAAGCAGGCTGCCATGGAAGAACTTTTTGCTGCTCTTTGCGAGCGTGAGGGCATAACCGTCGATCCCATTCGCGGTATGGACGTTACTCTGGGCGACCCGGGCAAATATCCTGCGCCGCGTGGTTTTCGCCATAAGGCCGCCACTCCCTTTGCCCCCGGCAAAGGGGGCGCTGTCCGCTGCGGCTTTTTTGAGCGCGGCACGCACAGAATCGTCGCTGTTCCCGAATGCCCCGTCGAGGCACCGGGAGCCCGTCAGATTCTTAACGGCATTGCGCGTGAGGCCGACCGCCTGCACATTCCCGCCTTTAACGAGGACAAGCATCTGGGCCTGCTTCGCTATGCCGTCGTTCGCTGCGGCTGGCGCACCGACCAGATCATGATCACCCTCGTTACCGCCCAGCGCGACCTGCCGCATGCGCAGGAATTCTTTGAGGCCATCGCCGCACTCGATCCGCGTATCGTCACCGTCGCCCAAAACATCAACGGACGCCCTGGCAACGCCATCCTGGGTGAGGAAACCCACATCGTGTATGGCGCTGAATGCATGCGCGACCAGCTACTCGGCTGCGAGTTCGATATCTCCCCCACCGCGTTCTACCAGACCAACCCGCAGCAGACCGAGCTGCTCTACCAGCTCGCTATCGACGGTATGGATCTGCACCAGGGCGATGTTCTCATGGATGCCTACTGCGGCAGCGGCACCATCGGTCTTTGCGCAGCTAAAGAAGCTCAGAACAAGGGCATCGGCATCATGTTACTTGGCGTGGAGCGCAACCCGGCGGGCATTGCCGACGCACGCCGCAACGCCGAGCTCAACGGTCTTACCCGCAGCGCCTGGTTTATGGCCGACGATGCCACCGACTACATCCTAGATGCCGCCGACAACAACGAGCGCGTCACCGTCCTTTCCATCGATCCGCCGCGTGCCGGCTCTACCCCCGAGTTCCTCGAAGCCGCCTGCGCGCTTAGACCTCGCCGCATCACCTATATCAGCTGCAACCCTGTGACCCAAGAGCGTGACCTGCACCAGCTCCTCGACGGTGGCTATCGCCTGCTCAAGATCACGCCCGTCGACATGTTCCCCCATACCGACCACACCGAAACTGTAGCGGTCCTCGAGCGCCGCTAATCCACCGGTACAAGAAGGGGGCGCCCCGTCTGGGCCGCCCCCTTACTTGGTTTATGAACTCCGCTACATCCTCTTGCGCAGGTCACACACGCCGGCTGCCGCCATCTCGCGCAGTAGCGTCTCGCGGTCGCGCGTCACGATCAAATCCAGCGGAAAGTGAATCTCGTCGAGCATCTTGCGCGCTTGGTCGAGCTTACCAATTGCCATACCAATGTGCGCATCGGTCGAGACGCCAATCCCCACGCCCAGCTCGGCGCACCGCTCGGCAATCTTGCGGCACACGTCCCAATGCTCGGCATCCGCGCCATGCTCAAGACTGTGATTGTTGATCTCGATGATCTTATGCTTAGCCTTAGCAGCAAGCAACACCTCGTCGATATCGAACGGCACGCCCGATCGACCCGTATGCCCCAGCATAAACACCTTGGGGTGCTCCAGAGCATTGATATACATCTCGGTCGTCTGGGCCAGCGTCGCGCCTTCAGCGAACTGCGGATTATGCACGCTTGCAACCAAATAATCCAAATTACGCGTAACCCGATCGAACAGCGAATGCTGACGGCTGTACGAATCGCCGGCAATATCGAGCGTGACAGGAGTGTCCTCGCCAAACAGGCTTCCGTCCAGCGAAACGATATCGGCCTCGGCGCCACGCAGCACCAACACGCCGCTCCAAATGCGCGGCCATATATCCTGGTTGATAAAGAACTGGTAACTGCGCAGGTCATTGGGGCAAGCCGTAACCATAGAGCTCAGATGGTCGGCAGATCCAAGCACCTGCAGGCCACGCTCTGCCGCCCAGTACACATTCTCCTCAATGGTCGAATATGCATGCGCAGAGAACATCGTATGGGTATGAATGTCACAGGAAAGCAGGTAGGGCATCAGGTCTCCTTATCTGGTATGGCCGTCGCGTATATTCATTGTACGCATAGCCTTCGATAGTCGTAAAACCGCTCCATCCCAAAGACACAACGTCCACGACAACGGGGTCCGGTTTAACACCAAACCCCGTTTCACGTAAAACATTGTAGGCAGAGCGCTCTGCTTTTAACGATACTCGTCCGCCAACTGTTTCCAAGCTGGTAGCGAATTGATAATCGTTTCGTAACTCACGCAATAACCCAAGCGGAACCAACCCGGCATGCCAAAGCTATCCGAAGGCACCGCGAGCAACTCGTACTTCTTTGCACGCTCGCAAAAAGCGTTTGCGTCGGGCTCGAGCGCCTTCACCCACAGATAGAAAGCGCCGTCCGGCTCAACGTAGGTGTAGCCGTACTCCGCCAATGCGTCGGTGAGCGCCGTTCGGTTGCGAGCATAGGCTTCGACATCACTCGGCTCATCGATGCAGTCGATAATCACGCGCTGGAAGAGCGCCGGTGCGCACACAAAACCCAGTGTACGGGCGGCACCGGCGACGGCCGGCATAAGGCGAGCAGCCTGCGGATTGGTGTTGGGAACCAAAATCCAACCCACACGCTCACCCGGCAGCGACAGCGACTTGGAATACGAATAGCACACGACGGTGTTCTCGTAGATTGAGGGTACCCAGGGCACCTCGGCACCGTACACGATCTCGCGGTACGGCTCATCCGAGATGAGCATAATCGGATTCTCGGGATCACGCTTGGCATTGACCTCGCGCAGAACATTGGCCAGTCGCGTCAGCGTGTCGCGCGTATATACGGCACCGGTCGGGTTGTTGGGCGAGTCGATAATGACGGCCGCCGTCTTATCAGTAATCGCCTTGAGCACGTTGCCCACGCTCAGCTGGAACGTGTCTTCATCGGCGGGTGCCTCGACACACGTACAGCCGGCCTTCTCAATCCACACGCGATACTCCGGAAAGTACGGGGCGATAACAATGACCTCGTCACCGGGATTGGTAACAGCGTTGAGCGTGCAGGTGAGCGAAGCCGCCGCACCCACGGTCATAAAGACATCTTTACCCTCATAGCTCGTGCCAAAACGACGGTTGAGCGACTCGGCCACAGCGACACGACATTGCGGCAGGCCTGGTGCGGGCGTGTATCCGTGCAGTTGGTCGCTCGGCAGCTCCAAGGCCTTTTTGATGGACTCCGCCACGGCAGCGGGCGCCGGAACACTCGGGTTGCCCAGCGAAAAATCGAATACGTTCTCCGCACCGATCTGTGCCTTGCGTTCAAGTCCATAGCTAAAGATCTCGCGGATGATAGAGCTTTCCGCGCCGCGAGCAAACATGGTTTCGTTGATCATCTGTTCCCCTTTCGCATAGGCGGTATTGTACGCTTTAGTCAAGCAAAGTACCGCAGCAATGTTAATTGGGGACAGACTTAAATGCGTGAAAACGCTCATTTAAGTCTGTCCCCAATCAACAGATGGCCCCATATCGCTCAAAAAGCCTCCGCAGGTTTCCCCGCGGAGGCTCTCACGACAAAGACTACTCGTCGGCCTCGGTGTCGCCATCGGCCTTTTTTGTGTCAGCAGCCTCGACATCGTCAGCGCTATCGGATGCGACTTCGGCATCTTCCTGCATGGCCGCCTGCGCAAAAGCTGCGGCATCAGCTGCCAGCTCCTCCTCGCTCATACGAGGCGTGCGCTTTTTGGTCGGCACGCCGCCCGCCTTGGCGTTGCGCTCCTCCTTGGCTGCCAGAATGTCGCCCTCGCGCTCAAGGTAGGCATCCCAATCGTTGTCGAGCAGGGCGTTCACGGCGTCGCCTTCGACGGTCTCGCGCTCAAGCAGCACCTTCGCCATCAGATCGAGCTGATCGCGACGGGCATCCAAAATCTCAACAGCACGGCGATGGGCCTCACGCATGATGCGCTGAACCTCGATATCGATGCGGCGCGCCGTCTCCTCGGAGTAATCCTGGTGATCGGCATAATCGCGACCAAGGAACACCTGATGCTGCGCCTCGCCAAACACTTGCGTGCCCAGCTCCTCGCTCATGCCCAAACGCGTAACCATCTCGCGCGCCATCTTGGTCGCGCGCTCCAGATCGTTGCTCGCGCCCGATGTAATGTCATCGCACATGAGCTCCTCGGCAACGCGACCGCCCAAGAACACGGCAAGCTCGTCGAGCATCTCGTTCTTGGTCTTGAGGAAGTGATCCTCCTGCGGAAGCTGCAGCGTATAGCCCAGAGCCTGACCGCGGCTGACAATCGAAATCTTGTGAACCGGATCGGAGTGCTCCAGGATGTGACCCACCAGAGCATGACCGCTCTCGTGGTAGGCAATCGTGGTGCGCTCGGCTTCGGTCATCACGCGCCCCTTGCGCTGCGGTCCTGCAATCACGCGCTCCATCGATTCTTCGACCTCGTCCATCGAGATCACGGAGCGATGACGGCGAGCGGCAAGCAGTGCGGACTCGTTGAGCAGGTTTGCCAGATCGGCACCGGTAAAGCCAACGGTCATCTGGGCGAGCTTCTCAAACTTAACGTCCTCATCCATTGGCTTGTTCTCGGCATGCACGCGCAAGATCTGCTCGCGCCCCTTCACATCCGGGCGGTCGACCGTAACCTGGCGGTCAAAACGACCGGGGCGCAGCAATGCCGGATCCAGAATATCGGGGCGGTTGGTCGCGGCGATCAGGATGACCGATTCGCTTTCCTCAAAACCGTCCATTTCGACCAGCAGCTGGTTGAGCGTCTGCTCGCGCTCGTCGTGACCGCCGCCCAGACCGGCTCCGCGCTGACGTCCCACGGCATCAATCTCGTCAATGAAGATGATCGACGGAGCCTGAGACTTGGCCTCCTTAAAGAGGTCGCGCACGCGGCTGGCGCCGACGCCCACGAACATCTCGACAAAGTCAGAGCCCGAGATGCTAAAGAACGGGACACCGGCCTCTCCGGCAACGGCCTTGGCCAGTAACGTCTTACCGGTACCCGGAGGGCCCACCAGCAAAACGCCGCGCGGGATCTTGGCACCCAGCTTGCGATAACGGTCCGGATCGCTCAAGAAATCGCGAATCTCTTCGAGCTCCTCAACAGCCTCGTCCACGCCGGCAACGTCTTCGAACTTGACCTTGGGACGCGTAGCCTCGTTGGTCTTGGCGTTGGTCTTGCCAAACTGCATGTTCCTATTATTGGCGCCCATCATCTGGCGCATAAAGTAGAACATGATGGCGATCAGGGCAATCGTCGGCAGTACGCTCATCGCCAAGTCGCCCCAAAAATCGGGGTCGTTGGTGTTGACGATGTACTTAGTGTCGGGATGCTCCGCCATGAGCTCGGCAAGCGAATCGGAGCCGACATAGGTCGAGGAAAAGCTCTTGAGCTCACTCGTGTCGCCCTTGTCCTTTTTCGCCTTCCAGTAATGACCCGTCACGCTTCCGTCCTGAACCGTATAGGTCAGATCTTCGACGCGATCCTGCTTGATGGCGCTCACCATCTCGCTCGTCGCGAGCTTAACGGTATTGCTGGAGCTGGCAAAGCCGGAGCCCATATTAAAGAAGGCGTAGCCCAGAAGTGCGCAAGCCAAAAGAAAATACAGCCAGCCCGTACGTGTGGGTTTCTTGCCTCCGGGCATCCCCGGAATCTTAGGGTCCCGGGGTGTCTGGGAATTGTAGTCGTTACGGTCGTCGGGCATCTTACGAATAAACCTCCGGTTTCAAAATGCCCAGATACGGAAGGTTACGATAGCGCTCGGCATAGTCGAGGCCGTAGCCCACCACAAAGGCATCGGGGCAATGGGTTCCAACATACTTGGGCGTAATGGCCGAGATGCGATCCTCAACGTCCTTCCACAGGAAGGCGGCGACCTCCAGAGAAGCGGGCTTGCGGCTCTCAAGGTTCTTCATCAGATACTTGAGCGTCAGGCCCGAGTCCAGAATGTCTTCAACGATCAGCACGTCACGACCGCGGATATCGATATCAAGGTCTTTGATGATACGCACGATGCCCGAGGACTTCACACCGTCGCCATAGCTCGAAACGGCCATGAAATCGATATTGGTCGGCAGCTCGATCTTGCGCATCAGGTCGCCCATAAAGACCACGGCGCCGCGCAAGACCGCAATCAGCACCAGATCCTTACCCGCGTAGTCGCGCGTAATCTCCTCGCCCAGGCGAGAGACGATACCGTCGATATCCTCCTGCGTAAACAGAACCTTCTCGATATCCGGATGTTGAGAAGCCATGACAACCCTTTCTTGTGCTTAATCGCCCACACACCGCCGTATGGACGCGAACTACACATTCTAGCAGCGCACGGGGTATATTTTCCAGCCCGTGCACCATCAGCGCGGGAATACCGTCAACGCCGCACAGAAAAACTGGTGCGAGGGGCTAATCCGCGTCAACCACGCGAAGCAGATAGGCCACACGCGTCGCCGCCGTGCACTTAAAGCGTTCGTCCGCGCGAACTCCGGCAACCCACACCACGACACCCCCCGGTGCCGTCCTTACCACGGGCACGCCGGTGCGCTCGGAAACGGGAATACGAGCCTCGCACAACAAGTCGGATACCTTCTTGCTTCGGCCACTCATGCCTAACGGGCACATCACGTCTCCCGGTGCGGGACCGTCCACCCACAGGCGCGCCAATCGCCCCTCGGCAGGAACCTCGCCGCGCGAGCCCGCCAAGATCCGCTCGCTATCGCTGTTGGCAAAACCCAGGGCAGCCGCGTCCACCAAAGCTGTCACTTCCCCAGCAGCCGCAAACTCACGGGCGCGGCGCACGATATCGCATCCCGGCTCAACGGCTATCGCTTCTGTGACCAGCATACGTCCCCCGCCCAACGACATACGGCCGGGTATGGTAATCCAGTCCGCAACCAAGCCCTCACGAGCCGCCGGCGCCTTAAACGCCAGCATGCCAAACTCGACACGTGCGTCAATCCCCGCCGGAAGCGTAACCGAACCCGCACCCTCGGCAACACAGGAGAGGACTCGCTCCACATGGCGCATCTCTGGGCGAGCGTCCGGATCGATGCGTTTAATCGCCAGTCGCACGATGCGCCGCGCGATTACCACCTCGGCCGCAGCAAGGCGTCTGGCATCAAGCACCAGCGCGCCCGCTGCCTCTTTGCGCAGGCAGCTTCGAAACGCCTGTGCCGACAACTGGGATAGAAACGCATCCTCATCACCCAAGATCTCACAGGCGGCACCAATCGTCTTGCACACGCTCGCATTACGCTGCGCCAGCACTGGCATTATCCGGTGGCGAACGTAGTTTCGCAGATACGAGATATCTTCGTTGGTCTCGTCCTCGCGCCACGGCTGACCATGCACCTGCAGATAGCCCACAAGCTCGCCATGAGTTAGGTCGAGCAAGGGGCGTACCACAATATTCCTTCGGCGGGGAATGCTCGAGAGCCCAGCAGGGCCCGATCCCTTAATGGCGTTCATCAAAAATGTTTCCGCGCGGTCTGAAGAGGTATGGGCAGTGCAGATGCGCGCCGCCGTTCTCGGCGCCCCCATCTTGGCACAAAGCTCGCGAACATACCTTCGCGCCGCGGCATAACGCACCTCGCGCGCAGCCGCCTCGATATTGCCCGACTCCCCATCAAAATAGGCGTGCTCCACGCACAGCGGCAAGCCATATTGTGCGCAGAGCTCGCGCACAAAGGCCTCGTCGCCGTCGGATGCCTTGCCTCGCAGGTGATGGTTTACATGAAGCACATGTAGGCGCTCGCGAGCAATGGGGGCAACGCCGCGTCCATCTTGGATATCCAGCTTTGATGTGCACGCCATAAGAAGCAGTGCCGTCGAGTCCGCACCACCTGATACCATGAGCACCACAGGAGCAGCCTGCTGCCTCGTCCGGGTCTCATCGACTGCCCCGGGTACGGCATGGTGTCCGTAATGCTGTGATACCGTTGGCATTCGCTTCCTCCTCTATTCGTCAGCACTCATTGTATCCTTTGGAATCTTATGTCTCGCCTGCACCTTCATATCCTCGGCAGCGGCTCTAAAGGCAACTGCGCACTCATCGAGGGCCCGCAGGGGCTCATTATGGTCGATGACGGACTGTCCCGCCGCGAAACACTCAAACGCATGGCTGAGCTCGGCCTTTCGGCAGACGACGTGTCCGCCCTTGTTGTCACCCATGAGCACAGCGACCACATTAAGGGGCTTGAGGTGTGGTGTAAACATTGGAACGGACCGGTCTTTTCCAGCAGAGGCACGCTCGCATCAAAGGAAAGCCTCGCACATCTGTCTGTTGAGGAGTTCGACCCAGGTGACGCCCTCTCTATTGCCGGGGTCCACATTCAAACGTATTCGACATCGCACGACGTTGTCAATCCTGTCGGCTACCGTTTTGATGCCCAGGGTGATTCGGTTGGCTTTGCCACCGACACCGGCGAGTTGTCGAAGCATGCCATCGATACACTCAGGGACTGTCGCATTCTCGCGCTCGAAAGCAACCACGATGTAGCCATGCTGCGTCAAGGAGACTATCCTCGCTTTCTTCAGGAACGCATCCTGTCTGCAAAAGGGCATCTCTCCAACGATCAGGCCGCCGATGCCGCACGCGCGCTGGTAACCGATCGCACCGAGCAGCTTATCGCGATGCACATTAGCCAAGACAACAATCGCCCAGGCCTTACCGTCAAAAGCTACGCAAGCTCACTTGGGGCAACACTCGACAACAAGCTTGGTAGCACCGCCACCCGCGTTGAGGGGCCACATAAACTCACAATACGTCCCGCCGGGCAATATCGGCCCATGACCATTCAGTAGGCTGTCTCAAATAGAAAAGGGGGCCGGGAATCGCTTCCCAGCCCCCTTAACTCAGGCACCGATGTTAATGGCCGATAACGTTAGTCGATGAAAATCTTCGTAACGTTCTTCTTCTCGACAATCTTAGGAACCGTAACGGTAAGGATGCCGTCAGCATACTTTGCAGAAAGTCCCTCGCTCGAAGCATCCTTCAGGTACACACCGCGCGTCGCGCTGTAAGAGCAAAACTCCTTCTGCAGGTAGTTCTTGTCCTTGTTCTCTTCGCTCTCCTCAACATTCACGCTAATGGAAAGACGACCCTCATTGAGCTCAACGTCGATGTCGTCCTTCGCGACGCCGGTCAAATAAGCCTTGACCTCGTAACCGTCGCCCTTGTCCTCAACATCAACGGGAAACGCCTTGGAGGCGATCGAGTTGTTTGCCAGATCGGTCATATCATCAAACAGATCGAACAACGAGCTAGCAGAGGGACGAACACCAAAAACCGAACGATAAGGAACCATGCTTGCCATGACTACCACTCCTTAAAGGGACTGCCGAGCCATCTTCTAGGTGGCAGGGACTTCTTTTGACGCTTTAATATATGCCCATCCATTTCTTATATATACATTTTGATATAAAGTTTTTTGAGTCTCTATCTATAAGCATATCTAAGTCTGTGTGACTAAGGTTTAATGAGGTCAAGGTTCTTTGAACCGTGCCTTAAATACCAAATGTGCCCTAGCTAAACAAAGCTGGGGCTTACAATGAGCGTATACACACTATTAATGACAACCTAAGGGCATCATGGACGATCAAGCCTCCGACAATTCGTATGATCAGATGCAGAACGATAAATCAACCTATCCGCAGACCATACGCTACCATCGTCCCCATATTTCCCAAGAGCCTATTGACGATACAGAGCCTGAATATGTAACTCGCAATCGTTATCAAACCCTTGAAGAATCTCAATCAGGTCGCAAACACATGGACGTCGCACCGAGCGAATCGGCGTATCTCAAAGATGCCCCCTTATCCAAAAAAAGCGCATACAACCAGGAGCAGGCCCGAACACCCGCTAAGCAACAACGAAGAGAGCCTCGCCCTAAGCAGACCCTAACGCATTCTGCCCGCTATTTAGAGACGCCGAAGCAAGGAAAATCGATATTTATATCGTCTAGCAGGCGATGCAAACAGCACCGGCTCCAAATCGCGCTCTTGATCATTGCCATCGCGGCAATCGCGCTGGTCATTCGTTTTATTTTCT
Organism: Collinsella sp. LCP19S3_D3; assembly: GCF_052121455.1. Classification (NCBI taxonomy): domain Bacteria; kingdom Bacillati; phylum Actinomycetota; class Coriobacteriia; order Coriobacteriales; family Coriobacteriaceae; genus Collinsella; species Collinsella sp. LCP19S3_D3. The sequence goes on from NZ_JBQKEF010000024.1 coordinate 20,027, forward strand.
TCAAATAGAAAAGACCATTAAGCCGTAGAGGCTTTAGGTTTACAACGCCCAAACGAAAAAGGGGGAGGCCGCGAGGCCTCCCCCTTCTCGATTCTCGATGACGGCTCGGTGCCGTCCACCGGTCAGCGGCGCCCTGGCCTCCCACGGGCTGGCCCCGCAGTACTCTCGGCGCGATGGGGCTTAGCTTCCGGGTTCGGAACGGGACCG
>NZ_JBQKEF010000025.1:0-14386 GCF_052121455.1 Collinsella sp. LCP19S3_D3
TCGTCCAGTTCCGCGGCGAGTCCTACCGCGTCCGCCATGCCCTCATGCAGGAGGGCTAGCCGCTCAAAAAGCGTGCGCGCTTCCGATGCTCAGGCTGCTCAATTTCCGATGCTCTTTTTGCTCAAATTCTCTTGACGAAACACAGCCCGGTCTCACGGTTGTGAACTGCCTCCCATTTCTTGGACAGAAAACTAAAGTCCGAGGAATGGGAGGCAGTTCAGATACCGTCTCGAGAACGCTTCCTCAGCATCGAGTTGGTCATCTCGAAATCGAGGTTGGTCGAGGCGGTCCAGCTAACAATCGCCTCGTCGAAACAATCGATTACGGGGTGAGGCAGACCTTTCCCGTGGGAATGACGAGCTGCGTGACGTCGGTGAGCCACAGGAAGTTTGGCAGCCCGGTGCAGAAGTCGTGCCTCACCCCTGTTCTATATACAATGCTATTAACTAAGGAAGCCCCTAAGGTTTTTGACGGAGCTGCGGTTAGCAAAACAAAAGAGGATCGCGCAGAAGAGGAACAGCACGCCAACCATAACGAGCGAAGTAAGAAAAGTCGCAAGAAGCGAGACTACGATGACAATTACTCCGTAGGACACAAGTCTTGTCCAGTCGATATTCATCGCACAGTACTTATGGGTTTGCTTCAAGCGAGCAACGAGAATGGCTGCATTGCCGAGGAAGTTTCCCAGCGCTGCGCCCATCAGACCAACCGTAGGAACGAGCACAAGCGACACCACAATATTCACGGCAGCACCAACAATCGTGGTGCTGGCAGCACCCTTGGTGTCCTTGGCACACATATAGAGTACACCTGTAAAAGCAGAGAGCGCATTGAGGGCAGCACCTAGGTATAGAAGCGCGACGTAGTTGAAACACGAGAAGTAAGAGGAGTCCATGGCAAGCTGCACGAAGAGCTTGGTCACGGGTACACCGGGGATGAGCAGAGTAACGAGCAAAATGGCGTACTGGTTGAATACCTTGGAGAAGTACTCGTCTTTCCCCTTCTTCTCAAAGAGCATGACTGCCTGCTCCTGCCAGGCTGGGGTGAAAACATTAAAAATCATTGAGAGCGCAGAGGGGAACTTCATCGCCACGGAAAAGATACCATTTGCGGAGTACCCCATGAAACCGACGATGATCAGTCTTCCGAGCATAGTCATCGCCCACCAACTCAGTTGGTTAGGCAGCAGAAAGAGCGAGTAGCGGAGCATCTCCAACGCCACTCCCCCATCAATACCAGACGCTGCGAACGACCTGAGTTCTCTCTGCGGAGCAACAAGAAATAGCGATGCCACGATGGTGGCGGCCAACATCGCGTAAAGAAGTCCGTGATACCCGACATTGAGGACGGCAACAAGGAGAAAGCACCCGAGACAGTAGACGATTGAGTAAACAATGCCCGAGATAGCGAACAACTTGTTGTTGTGAAGGCCACGCGTACCGTACTGGAAACTCTGATAGAGGCAACTCAAAACGACTAGGACATACATCAAGCCCGCATCAGCAAAGCCGACAACGAGCCAGCAAATCCAGAATATCGCCGTAAACGCCGCCGTAAGCCCCACAAAGAGACCCAGCCAAGTCGAGTAGACGCTTTTCTTATCGGCCTTAGCATCAATGACCCAGCGGAACAGCGACTCTGGAATAGCAAGGACTGCGATGGGCTGTAGAAGGGCGATTATGGTGTAAACCATGTCATAGACACCCATGTCGTCCGTCGCGATGTAATGCGTACAGAGCGGGATTATCAGCAGGGTAAGAATCTTCGAACCGAACGTGCCTATAGCAAAGATTCCCGTGTTCTTGATGAGAGCCTTGGCATGTGATTGCTCAGTACCCCCAGTGATCTGCTTTTTCTCAATTACTTGACTCAAGTTTCCTTTACACCAACCCAAACTTTGCGGCGACATACTTAAAAGAACCGGACTTCCCGAACTCATCTGAGATGACTCGAAGCGGCAGCGACGACCCCGATATGCGATCTAGCCGTCCTTGCACCGTCGGAGATGTGGAGAGGCGCGGCTTACGCGAAAGAAAGGCCGAGAGCTCCCGAGGAAGTGCCTCCCGGACGTCGGTAAGGTCGCCAGTCACTAGCCCCGTGAACTTAAGCGCCTTCGAGTTGTCGAGGATACGATTGACCATGCGATCGTATCGAACCTGGGGAATGTAGCCGTATTCCTTCACAGCGGAACCGCAATGGGACTCGTAGTCGCGAAGCGTCACATCGCACGTCTCGACCGGTAGGACGGAGCAATATAGGCCGAGCACTTCGCCCCACGTCTGGTGTTGCGAGGTCGCTACATTGAAGTCCTCGCCGGCAGCATCGGGATTCTCGACCAGCAGCGCGATCATCCGCGCGACATCGCTTGCCCATGTGAGCGTGCACTGTTTCCCCATCATCTCGGAAACGACGGGAACCGGGAGCCCTTTCAAAGCACGCCAGAGCCAGAGGCCGCTTTCGTATGTGCAGAGTTGGAATCTGCCCGCACCATCGCCCGAGAAGGTTATGGCGGGACGCACGATGGTCCAGTTCCCCATCGAGCCGAATCGAAGGATATCCTCCTCATGAGCTTTGATGATCGCATACTCTCCACCGGCGCGATACCTCTCGTCGGGACACTTCTCAAGAAGACGCGGACTTCGCTCATTAATAATCGGCGAATCAGCAAAGACACGGTAGGACGAGAGGAATACGTAGCGGTCAGCCGAAGCAAGTATGAGCTCGGACACCGAGCGAAACACCTCGGGGTTCCATGTCATAAAGTCGACTACGGCATCATAGCCAACCCTTAGCACCTCGGCGAGAAATGCAGGGTCCTTCGCATTGCCCCGAAGATAGGTGACCGGACCCTGCGATTTTCGAGCACTTCGGGAGGTTACAAAGACGTCCCATCCACGTGAGGAAAGTGCCCCCTGGAGGTAGCCTCCCATCGCACCCGTACCCCCGAGGAGCAACGCCCTCATCGAACGAGTCCCTTCAGCATGCGTACACCCTTCTCGCCAATAGCAGATTTGATAGCAGCCTTGGCATTCCCCATTGCAGTCTCCTCGATGCTGTAAAGGGCCTTAAGCGCCTCGGTGTCGTCCTCGGGTCGAACGAACGCTTCAACCAGAACGGGGCGGTCATGCGGTTCGGGTGAGACGAGCAGGTCGACAGCAGCTAGATACTCATCTTTTGCCTCAACGCCCCTATATTCGAATCCAAGGTCCTCGGCAAAGTGCTTGACAAGCTTACGCGACTGACGCCCGTAATGGCCACGGGCGCTCACGTAGGGGTCGGCCTCCTCGCCAAGGGGATAAGCGCGATTGATGTGATTCTTGAACTCGACGCCGCATCCGTTGTTAACGATAAGGATGCGCAGGTTATTACCAACATGACGGTTGCCGAGCGCATTCATGTCATAGAAGAATGCAAGGTCACCAAACACGCCGAAGCAGGGGGCATCCGTGGCCAGCGACGCTCCCAACAGGCTTGACACACCGCCGTCGATGCCAAATCCGCCCGTGTTGCAGTATCCACGTACCCGGTTGCCCTCGAAGAGACTCCACGTACGCAACGAATTATAAATACCCATGTGAATCATAGAACCCTCAGGGAGGCGTGGCAGGGTCTGCTGAGCCATCCAAGCGTTTGAGAAGGGTAATTCAGGGACCTTAGCCATAATTGCGTTAACCTCACGCGCGCACTCTTCTCGGTACGCTGGCGAAGCAGTTGATCCAGCCATACACGCATAAGTCTCAAAGAAACGCTCCTCAGACATTTCGAAAACGTTCTTCAAGCAGCCGAAAGTGTCGCGCACCTCCCCGTCGGGATTGACACGCCAGGATGCTTTGAGACGCCTTGGAACTGCCCCTCCGGAAGTGTTTCCGATGTGGATAAGGACGTCAATAACCTCTGATGAGGCGACGGCATTGCCCTGCGAAAAAAGTAGCGAGGGGTTCACCCGGTAACGGCCCCAATAGTTGCTCGTCTGGTCACAGAGAACGCATGCGCCGTAGGCCTCGCAGAACGAATCGGCGGCCTCGGTGAGCCTTCCGCTCCAGCGGCTATGCGCGCCGACGTAGACGGCGACTCGGGAACCGGGGGGAATCTGAGGGAGCTCGTCTTCCGCCGTGTAGCGCATGACAGAACGACTCTTTGGGAGTTCACTCGTGTCATATACCTTGGTATAAGTCGTGGTGAGGTTGATGTGGACGGGGCCCCCGCCATCGCGTCGAAGCTCAAGCAGCGCTCGGTTGATGGCGATGTTGGCATAAGAGGCGTCCTCGGCACTCTGAATAATGGGCACCTGCACGCTCAGCTTCACGGTGTCAACGGGTTGGATGGTCCGATCGATTGCCTGCTGGATGTTCTGGCCGATGCGAACCGGGTGCTGCGTCGAGGTAACAGCGAGCACGGGCAGCTTCCGATAATAGGCCTCGGTAAGTCCCGGAAAATAGTTCCTAGATGCCGTGGCCTGGGTACAGCTGAGAGCCACAGGCTCGCCTGATTCCTCTGCAAGACCGCAGGCGATATAGGCCGCGGAGCGCTCGTCGACAGAGGAGAACACCTGAAAATACGAATCCCGCTGAAGACTGACCACGAACGATATGTTCGTGGTCCCTGGAGAGGCAACTATTTTTCGTACTCCATGCTGCTTCATGAGGCTCATAAGCATGAGAACGTTCTTCTCTTCTGTGTACTTAGCAGGCATCTGCGCCACCTTTCTTTTGTAATGGTTTATGGTTCCGCAAACGTCATCAGTGCTCAGCGAGCACCGGTTTGAGAGCCCGTCGCAGATACTCCAGAGAACTCTGACGAAGAGAGGAAATCCTAACCTCTGCACAAGCGAAGTCGACTGGAGCAGCAGCGCAGGATATGTCCTTGGCACCCCACCGAACCAGCCTGTTCCCGAGGTCGGTCAGGCTCAAGAAGTTCTCAATCCTCACGTTTTGTGAGGCGGAACTACCGGGTTTGAAGCGCTCAAAGACAGAGAAGTCTCGTCCTAAAAGGGTCGAGAAGACGAGACCATGGAACGAGTCAGTGCACACATAGGATGCGTTGTCTATGAGCCAGAGAAACTCGAGTGGTCCCACGCCAGAGAGCACCATGTCCCCACGCTTTATGTCTCCGTTAAACACAGGGATGACAACAAGGTCGAGCCCCTTCTCTTTAGCAGCGGAACGGGCAAGCGTCCAGTTTTCCTCGGAGCGACCCAGGAAATAGCAGAGGCAGTAGTGCCCAGAGACGAAAGGAATATCACGACTACTGACTGAACGCCACTCATCGGCACCAAGCAGGACCACGGGATCGCAGACAACCTCACACTCCTTGCCGCTAAGGTCCTTCACCATTTGCGCGCCCGAAGTCTCACGTGCGCTCAAGGCATTGAAGCTGGAAACAAGTGGAGCGATTGCTGCAGCGGCGGCATCCGGGAGCGAGTCACAACCGAAGCTTGGGGCATAGGCGATACGGGGCTTATCGTCAGCGATGAAATCGAGATAGTAGCGAGGGTCGAAGCAACGTGGGGACCACACTTGATCGCTGCCACAGACAAATGCATCGAAGCTCGAGTTCAGGGCTTCAAATTCAGCTGGAGAGGCAACTGGCTCGGTCTCATCAATATAGGTGGAAGCAAATTCCCTGAACGCGGCATCCTTTTTGGCAGAAACGAATGGCGCAACCCCCATCGCACGCTGCTGGAACATACGAGCAGCTCTAAAGGGCCTGCTCTTACGCAGGGCAGATTGATTTCGCTGCTGCCAAGGTGCTGGATCATAGTTCACGAGTCGAGCTTCCGCCCCGAGATTTGTTAGTGTTCTCTGCATGGCATAAGCCTGAAGAACCGTCCCGTAGTTCTGGGACTGATACCAGGTCATTTGAGCAATTCGAGGCTTATGGATATCAAGAGTCACGGAGTACTCTCCTTTTAATAGGCGTCATCCCTCGAGAAAAATAGACAAGGGGGATGCAGACAACGGCGTTAACGGCGTGCCATTCGGTAAAGCCGAAGACGAAGATTGCAATGAGGGCGGCCGCAAAGAGCGGGTCGAGATTCCTCTTCAATTTACAAGCTCGAACAGCGAGCGTCAGAAGCCAAATGAAGCCCGCAATTCCGATGTTGAACAAGAACGACGCATACATTCCATCCACAGTATGGATATCGTGAAATGTGCCCCTAATGAGAAGAACGCCTTCAAAAGCATGGTGTCCGAGAATAGTGAGGCCGGCGTAGTTCCACTGCGCCCACCAAAGAGCAGGCCTACCTGTAAGAAAATCACTCACAGTTTGGCTGAAGCTGGGCCCCATGAACCAGACGGCAGAAATCCACAGCGTGAAAAGAAGGAGAACCGGAGGAACAGCAGCAATAATCCTTGGAGCCCATTTAGCATAGCCGCTACCGGTACAGCTTGACCAAGCCTTAAATACAGCCACTAAAGCATAGAAGAGAAAGAGGGAGACCGCCGAAGTCCGCGACCCAGCGACCGCAATAATTACGACCGCGGAAACCGCGCCGACGATTCCCTTCAGCGCCATGCTGACATCCATTCGACAGCACGCAGCCATAGCCCAAGCGAAGAATACAGCAGAGCAATAATTCGGATGGATAAAGAACAATGCATTACGGTTCGAAGACAGTCCTCCGATATCGGACCATTGCAATCCAATCGTCATGCCCATCAACCGTGCGATGACATACGCCCAAAGCATGAGCACGATAATGACCGTCACGGCACGACTCCAGCATTTAAGAATGGATTGCAGGTCAATTTCATGGGCGGCCGCAAGAAGAAGTGAGGTGGTAAGCAAAACAGACTCGCCGGACAGAACGTAGGACACAATGCCGAGGCAAATACCAATAATTCCCAAGCCGCTCGAAGAGCCCTCGACGAAAAGAGCAACCGCCCTAAACGATAAAAAGGCGCAGCCAAACAGTAGCAAGACCTTAAGAAGCACGTCGTCCACCACAATGACAGCAGTGGCCTGGAGGAAGAATTTAGCGAATAGGGCCCAAAAACCCATCCAGAAGAAGGCTGAGCTCCTTGCTGAAACCGATAGGTTCGCGGACTGATCCGGAGTAGCGCTATTCGTCATTCGAAAGAACCTCCCAATAGCGCTCCGCCACTGCATCCCAAGTATTCGCTGCGGCAACAGCGTAGGAGCGGCTTGCGGCCTCGCGATAGAGATCATTGTCAGAACATAGATGCAAAAGGGATGAGGCAGCCTCGTCAACCCAACTAGCCTCGTTGATATCGCAGCAAATCGAGTTGGTTTCGTCGAAGAGGGCAGCAGCACCGCACTCCTTGGAAACGATGGGTACGCAGCAGGATGCAGCACCTTCCAAGACGGAAACATTGAAGGTATCGAATCTGCTGAGCCCGGCATAGAAGTCAGACTCCCGATAGAGCTCCATCAACTCTTCCTTATCGGAGATTTCGCCACGGTAGTCGAGTTCGACGCCACCCTCTTTAGCCATCCTCTCGCAGAGAGCACGGTTGGAGCCAACGGCCTGGGAATCTCGTCCGCAGACGATGAGCCTAGGTTGGACGCCCGTCAGGGCAGTATACTTCGTCAGCGCAAAGAGTGCGAGGTCGCAGCCCTTGCACTCCTCGAATCCTCCTGTCGTGATAACGACGGGAGGATTCGAGGAGCGCTTCTTGGCTAAGAGCGCATCAAGGTCAGCAGCGCCGGGAAGGTCAACTCCATTCCCAATCACCGTAACGTTCTCGGTGCGGCCGTACAGCCTCTCGAGGACTCCAGCCTCAAACTTGGAAACGCAGATAAGATTCGGAAATTCCTTAATTAACTTCGGCTCAAGCTTAAGATCGCGGGGGAGCACCGGCCGATATTTGCTCTCTTCAGCCGCAATGCCGTGCACCACGAGGTAGTAGTCATTAGCACGATTAACCTTCGATAGCATGCAGAGCGCCATAGGCACCCTGAACCCATTCTGATGAACGCAAATGGAGTAGCCCTTGTAGGCAAAAGGAATTTTTATGATGAGTTTGAGCACATCGGCAAAGGAGGAGACCTCCACAAGCTGACAAGCATGATTCCGAGCAAGACGTAAATGAACCGATTTGGCTACGCCTAGTGGCCCCCTCGTCCCATCAAGGCGCGAAATCAGAAGCACCTTCGCTTTAGGAAAGTCCATAAATGATATCCTCTTTAGCCTCGTGCTTTGCAAGGAACTCATCTATAGTCCCAACGACGCGCGCGGGGTTGCCGCATACGACTGACCCGTCCGGAAAGCGGCCTTTGACAACCGACCCCCCCCCGATGATGCAGTCATCGCCGATTGCGGTGCCAGGTAGGATCATCGTGTTCGCGCCAATAAAACAGTTTCTGCCAATAGACACAGCTTTTAGGAACTTTCCATGCGTCCCGCGACGAGCATACAACGCCTTATCGATACTGTAGTCGTGCACGAGGATGGACGTACCATAGCTAATGGTGACCCCATCACCCAAGGTGATGAGGTTGTATCCTGCCGCATCGAAGCGACACTGTGGGCTTATCCATGGATCGCCATACTCGGAGAACTTATCCGAGATGTTGACGCCGAGCCAGGCCAAGTAGCGGGGATATAGTTTTTTGTACGTCTTATTCGACAATTTGTTTATGACAAGCAGCGCGCCCTTTAGAGGAACTTTCGCTATGCGCTTATACCCCTGTGCGGCAGGAGTGGCTTGGTCAGTTCTCATTATTTTAAGCCTTTCTCTATCAGAGATAGAGCCTGATCAAAGTCGACGACAAAGCTCGAATCGGCACGATGAAGCGTCTCTCTGCACCCGCCCGTATCGTAAGTGACAACAGGGGTACCACAGGCTTCAGCCTCGAGGTTGACCGTGGGATAGTTGTCCTCGACGGTAGGATTGAATAGAACATCGGCCGTTGTATAGATACCGGCGAGTTCCTGGGGAGCATCGGTACGCGTTAGACCAATAACGCTTTGGGGAAGCGCCTTTAGCTGCCGACCCGAAAGGCCAACGAGGACGATGGCAAACTTCTCTGAGTCGAGCTCGCTGGCCAGGCGGACGAAGTCAGGCAATCCCTTGCGCTCGGTCCACGGGCTTGCGACACCGAGAATCATGAAGCGGTCACCGATGCCATAGCGCTCGCGGAAATCGCTCGGAGTGGGCTTGAAGACGGTCGTATCGATGGTGTTGTGACGAACCTCTACGGGGTACTTGGAAAGGAAGCTCTCCCCCACCAGGTCTGCAAGCCACTGGGAGGGCGAGATGAGCGTCATGCGGTCGACCGGGACGCTGGTGAATATTCGCCGCTTGTCTTCGAAGTTCCTCGCGCAGTTGGCCTTGGAGATCGTGTATGGATAGGTGTGGAGCTGCGGGCAGCTCTCGGAGTACGCGCAATGAGACTGCCATTGCGCACACTTCACATATGTGAAGTACGCGCAATGGCCCGTGAAAGCCCAGCAGTCGTGCAGGGTCCACCTGATCTGGCAGCGGTGACTCGCAAGCCACACAAATAGCATCTCTATGTTGACGTAGTAGCCGTGGATGTTGTGCAAGTGCACCACGTCGGGATCTATCTCGTCGAGCCTCTTCAGCAGTCGCGCGGTATCGCGTTTGGAGTAAAATCCCATGCGGTCGAACAAGCGGGTCTTGACCCCATGGTTGAGGTAGCCGAACTTGGTTGCGAAGCACCATTCATGGTCGCTTATGGTCTCGTGACGGCGGCCCCAGAAGATGTAGGAGTCGACGCCGCACTCCCCAAGCTGAGAATGGAGCCGACGCATAATGGAGCCCGTCGACCCGTTGTAGAAACTGTTGATCTGAACATAGCGCAACGGTCTGTTTAGCCCCCCTGAAAGTCCGAGGGCCTCGTCTACCAGTGCGTCTGTCGTCAGCGCGTCCTCCATGCCTTTAGAACTTCCTCCAGACCATGCGGTCGACGATGCCGGTGTAGGACTGGATGATCTTGACCACCTTGGTGGACACGGTCTCGTCGGCGTAGTCGGGAACGGGCGCCTCGGGGTAGCTGCCCTCGGCGTCCAAGGCCACGGCAGTATGCACGGCTTGCAGAAGGCCTCGCTCGGAAATGCCGGCAAGCGTGAAGCACGCCTTGTCGAGCGCCTCGGGGCGCTCGGTCGAGGTGCGGATGCACACCGCCGGGAACGGATGTCCGATGCTCGCGAAAAAGCTCGACTCCTCGGGCAGGGTGCCTGAGTCGGAGACCACCGCGAAGGCGTTCATCTGCAGGCAGTTGTAGTCGTGGAAGCCCATGGGCTCGTGCATGCGCACGCGCGGGTCCAGCTTGAAGCCGGTGGCCTCGAGGCGCTTGCGGGAGCGCGGGTGGCAGGAGTACAGGATCGGCATGTCGTACTTCTCGGCCAGAGCGTTGATGGCGGTGAACAGGCTCGTGAAGTTCGCCTCGGTGTCGATGTTCTCCTCGCGGTGAGCGGAGAGCAGCATGTACTTCTTCGGCTCAAGGCCGAGCTCCTCGAGGACGTCCGACGCCTCAATCTTTTCCAGGTTGGCGCGCAGGACCTCGGCCATGGGGGAGCCCGTGACGTAGGTGCGCTCCGGCGCGCAGCCGGTGTCCTTGAGATATCGGCGGGCGTGCTCGGAGTAGGCCATGTTCACGTCCGAGATCACGTCGACGATGCGGCGGTTGGTCTCCTCGGGCAGGCACTCGTCCTTGCAACGGTTGCCCGCCTCCATGTGGAAGATCGGGATGTGCAGGCGCTTGGCCGCGATGGCGGACAGGCAGGAGTTGGTGTCGCCCAGGATGAGCAGGGCGTCGGGCTTTGTGGCAGCCATCAGCTTGTAGCTGGCGGCGATGATGTTGCCCACCGTCTCGCCGAGGTCCGTGCCCACGGCGTCCAAGTAGACGTCGGGGTCGTCGAGCGAGAGGTCGCGGAAGAAGATGCCGTTGAGCGTGTAGTCGTAGTTCTGCCCGGTGTGCGCCAGCAGGCAGTCGAAGTGACGGCGGCACTTCTTGATGACCTCGGACAGGCGGATGACCTCGGGGCGCGTGCCCACGATGATCAGCAGCCTCAGGCGGCCATCGTCCCTGAATGCGATATCGGAATAGTCCTTGCCCATGCGGCTAGACCTCCTCGTAGTAGGTGTCGGGGTTCTCGGGGTCGAAGGGCTCGTTGGCCCACATGACCGTCACGAGGTCCTCGGTGTCGGACAGGTTGGTGATGGAGTGCGTGTAGCCGGGGATCATCTCCACGGCGCGCATGTCCGAGCCGGAGACGGTGTACTCGTCGACGGGGAACGGGTTTCCATCGGCGTCCTTCCCCACCTTCCTCAGCTTGATCGACGCTGTGCCGGAGACCACCAGGAACCTCTCCCACTTGCTCATGTGCCAGTGGTTGCCCTTGGTGATTCCGGGCCTGGACACGTTGATCGAGACCTGGCCGCGCTCGGGCGTGCGCAGGAACTCGGTGAACGAGCCGCGCGCGTCCACGTTGGGCCTGAGGCCGTAGGCGAAGTTCCCCGGCTCATAGTAGGACAGGAACGTGCTCCAGAGCTTCTTGGAAAAGGAGCCCTCCGAAAGGTCGGGCACCGAAAGCGTCTCGCGGCTGTCACGGAAAGTGCCCAGCAGGTACACGATCTCGCCCAGCGTCTTCACGTCGGTCTCCGGGACGTAGCAGAACCCGTCGCCGTCGACGCGGTAAAGACCCTCGTAGCCGCAGCGGTGCTCCTCGCCCAGCAGCGCACCCAGCATCTCGTCGACGAGGTCGTCGATATAGAGGAGCTCGAGCTCCACGCTGGGGTCGTTCACGGTGTAGGGACGTCCGTTCGCGATGGCGTCGCAGAAGGTGGCCACGGCGGAGTTGTAGCGCGGGCGGCACCACTTGCCGTAGAGGTTCGGGAAGCGGTAGATGAGCACCGGGGCGCCCGTGCGCTCCGAGTACTCGCGGAAGAGGCCCTCCCCCGCTAGCTTCGACTCGCCGTATACGGAGCCCTCGAAGCGGCCGGACAGGCTCGCCTGCGCGGAGCTGGAGAGCATGACGGGGCACGTGTTCCCGTGGCGCTCGAGCGTCTCGAGCAGCGTGGAGGCGAACCCGAAGTTGCCCTCCATGAACTCCGCCCGGTCCTTGGGACGGTTGACGCCGGCCAGGTTGAAGACGAAGTCGGCGCGGGAACAGTACGCATCTAGTTCCCCGGGAGTCGAATCGATGTCGTACTCCATGACCTCGAGGGGAAGGAGTTGCTGGTATTTGGCGCGGCGGTCCTTGCCGTCGCGGATGTTCTCCAGCGCGCAGCAGAGGTTCCTCCCGACGAATCCCTTCGCGCCGGTGACGAGGACGCGCACCCTACTGCACCGCCTCGTGCTCGCGGCCCTCGAGCGCCAGCTGCACGTACTCGGCGGTCTTGATCTTGGCGATGGTGCCCTCCACGTCGAGCCTCTCGGTGTTGTGGGAGGTGTAGGACTCGTCGGCCTGGGTCTCCACCTCGCCGTCGACGACGAACTTGTCGTAGTTGAGGTCGCGCGAGTCGCAGGCCACGCGGAAGTAGCCGCCCATGTCCTCGGCGCGCAGGCGCTCCTCGCGGGTCATGAGGGTCTCGAAGAGCTTCTCGCCGTGGCGGGTGCCGATCACCTGGGTGCCCACGCGGCCGAAGACCTCCTGGACCGCCTCGGCGAGGTCGCCGATGGTGGAGGCCGGCGCCTTCTGGATAAACAGGTCGCCGGGGTTGGCGTGCTCGAAGGCGAACTGCACCAGGTCGACGGCCTCGTCCAGGTTCATGAGGAAGCGGGTCATGTTGGGGTCGGTGACCGTGAGCGGCTCGCCCTTCCTGATACGGTCGATGAACAGCGGGATGACGCTGCCGCGCGAGCACATGACGTTGCCGTAGCGGGTGCAGCAGATGGTGGTGCGGCCGGCGCCGTTGCGGGCGTTGGCGTAGATGATGGACTCCATCATGGCCTTGGACTTGCCCATGGCGTTGATGGGGTATGCGGCCTTGTCGGTGGACAGGCACACGACGCGGTCCACGCCCTCGTCGATCGCGGCGTGCAGGACGTTGTCCGTGCCGATGACGTTGGTGCGCACGGCCTCCATGGGGAAGAACTCGCAGGAGGGCACCTGCTTCAGGGCCGCCGCGTGGAAGATGTAGTCCACGCCGTGCATGGCGTCGCGCACGCTCTGGGCGTTGCGGACGTCGCCGATGAAGAAGCGCACCTTGGAGGCGAGCTCCGGGGACCTCTCCTGCAGGCGGTGGCGCATGTCGTCCTGCTTCTTCTCGTCGCGGGAGAAGATGCGGATCTCGGCCAGGTCGGTGTTCATGAAGTGCTTGAGCACGGTGTTGCCGAACGAGCCGGTGCCGCCCGTGATCATGAGGGTCTTGTCTTTGAACGCAGTCGTGGATTTCACCTACTTGCCTTCCTTGCGCTTGGCGCCAGTGAATTGATAAAAGAGGAATTTAGTATTAGTAACGAGGTATCGTTTAAAGAGCCGCTTCGGCTCCTGCATCAAGCGGTATAGCCACTCGAGGCTCAGGTTTTGCATCCATATAGGCGCTTCCGGCACCACGCCAGCGAGAACGTTAAATGCGCCGCCGACGCCAATCATCAAAGGTTGAGGGCCGCCTTTGAGCTCGTACATAAGGACTTCCTGGCGAGGGGCGCCCAGAGCAATCCAGGCAAAATCGGCACCAGAATCGGCAATACGCTTGGAGAGCTCGCACTTCTCATTTTCTGTCAAAGGCCGGAAAACTGATGGCTCCATGCCTGCGATGTTCAGGCCAAGATAGGTTTTTTGAAGCGATTGCTTTAGAGCGTCGAGGTTCTTCTGCTCGTTTCCGTAGAAATAATGACTCCATCCGTATTGATTGGAAATCTTGAAAATCTCGCGCATCAGGTCCGGACCAGTAACGCGGTCCATTGATTCAATTGATTTAGACCCCAAAACTGACAGGGGTTTACCGTCGGGAACGGACATGACAGATTCAGCCTGGCAAGCCCAATAAGATGGATCATCGTGGGCCATAACGGACGTGTGAGCATTTGAAACGCATACGTATTCGCCATGGAGCTCATCGATATGCTTAGTGAGAAATTGAATGCAGCTAGACATATTCGTCCCGGTAATTGGGACATCAATTACCGGGACGCGATTGAGTTCGGGGTATTTTGAATAACAATCGAGCATTAGCACGCACCCTTACCGGTGATGACCTCGATAACCGTGAGGACGACAATCTTGAGGTCGGTGACGACACCCCTGTTGGCGATATACTCCAGGTCGCGCTGGACCATACCGTCGAACCCGGTCGAGTTGCGATCCGTCACCTGCCACCAGCCGGTGATCCCGGGCTTCACGGCCAGGCGCTGCAGGTCGTACTCGGTGTACTCCGCAACCTCGTTGGGCAGAGGCGGGCGCGGGCCCACGACGGACATCTGGCCCAGGAACACGTTGACGAACTGTGGG
>NZ_JBQKEF010000026.1:0-13982 GCF_052121455.1 Collinsella sp. LCP19S3_D3
GTAAGGGCTACCGCACGGGCCGATACTCAAAGCCCATTGTGGCATCCCGAGCCCGCGGAAAGAAGCTGCGCCGCGGGGGAGGCGACCCAAATGGCTTTCTCATATCGTCTTGGCAGGTTTTGGGGTGACGAGGGCTTGCACTTTAGCGTGCGACAGCGGATAATGCCGAGCATTCGACAATGCACACTTTGTCTTATTTGATTGAGGAGGCCCCGTATGGCCATGGAATTCAAGCGCAGGCTGCCGATCCCCATGGAAATCCGCGAGGAAATGCCGCTTTCCGCCGATCTTACCGCCAAAAAACAGGCATTCGACGCCGAGGTCGCCAAGGTCTTTACCGGCGAGGACGCGCGCAAGGTGCTCATCATCGGCCCGTGCTCTGCCGACCGCGAGGACTCGGTGCTTGAGTACATGAACCGACTGGCCAAGGTCGCCGAAGAGGTCAAGGACAAACTCATCATCATTCCGCGCGTCTATACCAACAAGCCGCGCACCAAGGGCACTGGCTACAAGGGCCTGCTGCACAACCCCAACCCCGAGGCTCCCGACGACCTGCTCGAGGGCGTCAAGGCCATCCGCCGTATGCACCTGCGCGTCATCGAGGAGACCGGTTTCTTTACCGCCGATGAGATGCTCTACCCGTCCAACTACCAGTACCTCGTCGACCTGCTGAGCTACGTCGCCGTGGGCGCGCGCTCGGTCGAGAACCAGGAGCATCGTCTGGTGTCGAGCGGCATTTCGGTGCCTGTGGGCATGAAGAACCCCACCGCCGGTTCCACCACCGTTATGCTCAACTCCATCTACGCCGCCCAGGCACATCAAAGCTTCATCTTCCGCAACTGGGAGGTCGAGTGCGACGGCAATCCGCTCGCGCACGCCGTCATGCGTGGCTACATTGGTCTCGACGGTCGTACCTACCCCAATTACCACTACGAGCATCTGGAGCGTCTGGCTGAGCGCTACACCGAGCATGCCGGCTACGCCAACCCGGCGGCGATCATCGACTGCAACCACGACAACTCGGGCAAGCGCCCGCTGGAGCAGCACCGCATCTGCAAGGAGGTGCTCGACAGCTGCCGCCGCAACGAGTCCATCTCCAAGCTGGTCAAGGGCTTTATGATCGAATCCTACCTGGAGGACGGTAACCAGTCTGTCGACGGCGGCGTCTTTGGCAAGTCCATCACCGACCCGTGCCTGGGCTGGGAAAAGACCGACTACCTCATCCACGAGATCGCAGAGCGGGTTTAGTTACGCGGTTTTACCAAACCGCGTAACTACTCGACGCTGCAAACCCGCCAGAACGGCAATCTGCCTTTCAGCTTCGACGGCATGACCAAAAGGTCAATGCCGCCTCGCTTCAAGGCACCTTGCTCGCTCTGGCGGGTTTTCGCTGACGTTTTTCGACCTGCATCGTTGCCAGGGTTGGCGCCAATGACTAATGCGATAACTAGCTACGTCGGTCCGCTTGACCGGCTGGGTTTTCGAGGTGCCCCAGGTCGCCGCGAAAGAGGAGCGAAGCGTGCTTTGGTACGCAAGCGACGGTTTGAGCGGCGAGATGGGGTGCCTCGGGAAGACAGACAATTACGCCGAGGGTTCCTGCTGAGTAATGCAGTGGATGTTTCCGCCACCGAAGACGACCTGCTCGGACTGAACGCCGACGCACTTGTAGACGCCCTCGCCCCAGACCTCGTCGTAGATCTCCTGGAGCGTGTCGACGGCCAGCCGGTCGTTCTCGTCGCCGTACTGCGGGACGATGACGCCGTGGTTGGTCACGAGGTAGTTCATGTAGGAGGCGATCAGCGGCTCGTCGGGGACGCGCGGCTCGGCGTTCTCGTCGGCGTCGATGGTGTCGCAGGAGGCCTGGTCCATGTACAGCGGCTTCACGGGCATGCAGAGCTTGTAGACCTTCAGCTTGCGGCCCTTGGCGTCAACCGCGTTGGAGAGGGTCTCGTAGGCGGCGTGGCACTGCTCGTAGAACGGGTACTCGGGGTCGTCGGTCCAGATGCAGACCATGACGCCCGGGGCGATGAAGGTGGCGACGTCGTCGATGTGGCCGTTGGTCTCCTCGGGGTCGATGCCCTCCTTGACCCAGATGACCTTCTCGACGCCGAGGTAGTCCTTGAGGTGCTCGGTCATGTACTCGCGAAGCTCCTCGCTCCAGGGCTCGAACTTCTTGCGGTACTTGGGCCAGAGGGACTCGGGGTCCTCCTCCTCCTCGAGCACCGCGGAGCAGGTGCGGCCGGGGGACAGGAGGCACTGGTCGGTGACGACGAGGGTGCCCTCGCCGTCGACGGTGATGGAGCCGCCCTCGAGGATCATGTCGTCGGGACGGTAGCGGCGGCAGCCGGAGAGCTCGGCCATCTTGAGGGCGATCTGCTCGTCCTTGTCCCACGGGAAGTAGAGGCCGTCGATGAGGCCGCCGTAGCCGTTGAAGTGCCAGTGGTTGGCGCGCTTATCGCCCTTGCCGTTGATGACGTAGGTGGCGCCGGTGTCGCGGAACCAGGCGTCGTCGGTGGTCATCTCGACGACGGTGACGTTCTCGTCGTTCTCGAAGACGGCCTTGCAGTTGGCGTAGTCGACCTGGTTGGCGCACATGTAGACCGGGGTGAACTCGGAGATGGCGCGGGCGATGGCGGCATACTGCTTCTGGGCGGGCTTGGCGCCGTGGGCCCAGGTGTCGGTGCGGTGGGGCCAGCCTATCCACACGCGGTCCTGGGGGGCGAACTCGGCGGGCATGAAGAAGCCGTCGGCCCTCGGGGTGGACTCGGACTCGGTGATCGTACGCATAAGATTTCCTCCAAACCGGACGATCGTCTGCCGCGGGCGGGCTGCCCGCGGCCTAGGACCAAGAGATGGCGGGCGCCCGTCCCCCGGCAGAGGTCGGGGCGCCCGGCGCCGGTTTTCACGGGGTCGCACCGGCGGGCGACGACGTAGCCAGGTGCGCGGAGACGGGACGCACGAGGGATACGGGAGAGGGGTCGGGGCGGTCGGCGGCTGCCGGAGCTATCGCCTGCACCCGCCCCGGGGGATGGTTGGCGGACCCGTCGCCCGGGCACGCCTCCGGAGAGGCCGGGGTGCCCGGAACCGGGTGCCCTAGTTCTCCTCGGCCTCCTCGGCGAGGCGCTGGGCGGCCAGCTCGGGGGTGAGGCCCTTGTACTCGGTCTCGCGGCCCTTGGCGCTGACGACGCGGACGACCTCGCCGATGAGCATGAGCACGATGAAGATGATGATCATCGGGACCTTCTCGCCGATCTCGGCGGCGGAGAACGGCGCCAGCGTCGCGACGATGGCCAGGATCAGCTCGATGCAGGGGATGGCCAGCATGACCTTCATCATCGCGCCCTTGAACGGGAACGTGAAGATGCGCTCGCGGTTGGGGTCGTTCTTGCGGAGGTTGAGGAACGCCGGGAACATCGGGATGTAGGTGAGCAGCAGGAAGACGACGGAGGTGCCGAAGAGCATCCAGAAGACGCCGTTGGAGATGGCGTCGACGGGAACGAGCTGCAGGCAGAGGACCAGGGAGGCGACGACGGCGTTGACCAGGTTGGCGCCGTTGGGCATGTCGTCCTCGGAGATCATCGAGGCGAAGACCTTGGGCATGTTGCCGTGCTCGGCGGCGTAGCGGGCGACGGAGTTGACGCCGAAGGACCAGGCGGCCATGTTGGCGAACAGGGTGATCAGGAAGGCGATGCAGATGACCTTGAAGAGCACGGAATCGCCCACCATGGTCTGGACTGCGACGATCATGCCGTAGTCGGGGTCGATGGAGTCGGCCGGGATGGCGGCGCCGATGCCGAAGCCAGCGAACAGGTAGATGGCGCCAATGGTCAGGCCGCCCAGGATGATGGACTTCGGAATGTCGTGGGTCGGGTTCTCCATGTCCTTGGCGAAGGTGCAGATGACCTCGAAGCCCGTGAAGTTGAAGATGATGATGGACAGGTAGCCCAGGGCGTTGGTGTTGGTGAGCTCGGGCAGGAAGGTGGCGGCGGACATGTCGTTCGCGAAACCGTTCTCCATGGCATACCAGATGCCCAGGGCGCCGACGATAACGGCAACGGCGACCTTGATCAGGGCGCCACCGTTGAGGACCCACTCGGAGTCGGCCGCCTTGGAGCGGCCCATGAGGTAGACGATCCACACGAAGGCGAGCTCGATGCCCATCTTGGCGATCAGGTTGAACTCGACGCCAAAGACCATGCCCAGGATGTCGGGGAACATGGTCGCCAGCGAGGCGATCCACAGGGGGTAGTTGACCCAGTAGTAGTACGAGATGCGGGCGCCCCACTTGTCGCCCAGGCCATCGCGTACCCAGTCGTAAATGCCGCCCTCGCCGTCATAGGTGGTGCCGAGCTCGGCGACGACCATGCCGTAAGGGAGCAGGAAGGTCAGGATCAGGAAGATCCACCAGAAGAACTGCTGGTTGCCGATGGCAGCAGCAGGAGCGGCGGCCTCGCAAACGAAGACGACGCAGATGATGGTCGAAATGACCGTCAGGAAGGAAAGCTTTTTCTTTCCGTCACTCATATTTAATCCTTTGCTCAGTCGTTTTCAGACAGGGCGCCAGTGCTTACACGCAGTGGCGCAGATGATGGGCAGCAAGAGACAAGCATCTGCTGCTGCCCATCAGAAAGCATCGTACAGGCCATACCACACGTCGGTGTAGATGAAGTCGGCGCCCTTGATGCACTCGGTTGTCGTCGGAGACTTTGCAGTTCTCCTCGCCGATGGCCATGAGGTCGCCCATCTCCTGCGAAGGCGGGCGAGCCGTAGCTCGCCCGACCTGGTACGTCTTACAGACCGTGCTTACCGAAAGCGGCCATGCGCTCATTGATGGTGGCGCGGTATGCCGCAGCCTTCTCCTCGTCGGGCTCGCTCTGGGGGCACAGAGTGGCCAGGATGGCGCGAATGGAGTGCTTGCGGTTCTCGGCCTCGACCCAGCACAGGGAGCGCTCGGGATCGTCCATGACCTCGTCGACGACTTCCTCGCCACGGTTGGCGGGCAGGCAGTGCATGAACATGCTGTTCGGACCGGCAACGTTCATCATATCCCAGGTCACCTGGTACTTCGGATAGAACACATCCATGTAGCTGGAGCTGGAGACTTCACTGTCGTAGAGGCCGTACCACACATCGGTGTACACGAAGTCGGCGCCCTCGATGCAGGAAATGTCGTCGGAAATGGTGATGGTGCCGCCGGAGACCTTGCAGTTCTCCTCGCCGATAGCCATGAGATGCTTGCCGAACTCGGCGCGCTCCTCATCGGTGCCAATATGCAGGCAGCCGTCGGGAATCTGATGCCCCTTCGGTCCGAACTGCACGAAGTCCATGCCCATCTTCGTGCAGATGAACATGAGCGACGCGCAGGTCTGGGTGGCATCGCCGATCCAGGCAAACTTGCAGTCCTCGATCTTCTTACCGGCGGGCAAGTTCTCGATCATGGTCATGAGGTCGCCGAGCTCCTGGGTGGGATGGTTGTACTCGCTCATGCCGTTGATGACGGGGGCCGCGGAGTACTTCGCCAAGCTCACTACATCCTTATGACGATCGACGCGGGCCATGAGGATGTCGACGAGGCTTCCCATAACGCGGCCGGAGTCCTCGATGGACTCATGGCCACCCAGCTGGATGGAGCCGGGGCCGAAGAACTCGGCGTGACCGCCGAGGTCGGTCATGGCCGTCTCGAAGGAGATGCGGGTACGGGTGGACACCTGCTGGAAAATCATGCCGAGGGTCTTGTCCTTCAGCAGGTGCGGGTACTCGCCGCCCTCCTTGATGAGCCCCTTCATGGCGATGGCCAGATCTACCATGCCGAGCAGCTCTTCTTTTGTGAAGTCGTTGGTGTCGATGTAATCTTTGACCATTGAAATCTCCTTCAAAATTCGTTGGCCGGACCGCCCCTTGCGGACCGCGCTCCCATGAAGCGCCCCGAAATGAGCGAGACGCTCCCTTGCGCCACACAGCATGGGGCGCACCCGTAGTTTTGAGAAGAAATAACCAGGATTATTTTCAGATTACATTAGCTCACCGCACACCTTGCCCTGGCTAATCCTAGCTAATCCTAACTAATCCTAACTAGTCCTAACGCCTAAACGGATTGATATTGAACTGGTTTCTTCGCCCTGTGCGCCGCTGTCAACACCTTGCGCCTCCGTTCTAAGGAACCGACGCGCCCGACGCCCAAGAATACGTAGACGGCTGATCCCGTAGGGGGCGGCCGCATAGCCGCACCGATCCCCAGCCTCTCAGAGCCCGGCCCTCTTGCGGCCGCTCAGTTCCTTTCTAAGTTTTTGCGCAAGCTCGTCTCGGCCACTCACACCAAGCTTGGCGTAAATATTCGATATGTGGGTTTTCACCGTGTTGACGGAAATGCATTCTTGCTCAGCAATCTCCTTGTTCGATGCGCCCTTTTCAAGGAGCGACAACAGTACTTCCTCGCGCTTGGTCAGCCCGTATTCGCGAGCGATCCAGGGCACAAGGGATTCCGCCAACCGCACATTACGTATCCGCCGATGATGTGCAAGAAAGACATACGCAGCCACGGTGAAGCAAAGCGCCATAATCTCAACGGGAACCCTACGAGGAGAGACAGAGCGCGCGCCGCCCTCCTGTCTAAAGGCCAAATACGTTGCTGCTTCCGCCAAGGCATATATGAGCACAAGTAAGAGCGAGAGAACCCATCGCCATCGGCTCATGCGTCGAAACTCTGCCGCCAAACAGAAGATGCCGTACCCTATTACCCAGATCGCCAACAACCTGGTAAAGAGAAACTCGCGCCATAGTGCAACCGATTCGACTGACGAAGCACCACTTGCCCATGCCACCATCATGCAAACTGCCCAAAAAAATCCCTCTACGAGAGAGAAGCTGCGCGAGAGCAAGCTGCCGAGAACGAGCCGATACAAGAGGATTACCACCATGTTGAATGCAACACGGAACATAGGATAGGCGTTTCGTGCGCCCTCGAATTGCATCGCGAATTCCGGAACGAACTCATACATGAATACAGTATTAATATCTATCGTATACGCAAGGAAGGTGAGCGCGACGAAGAGATAGCCCCGCCTGCGCTCGACATAATGCAGACTCCCATAGGCAGCACTGACAAACGCATAGGCGATGCAACTTGCCACATTGTAGAGAAAAGCGAGGGACACGACTCCTCCTTCATCAAGCGGCATCATTATAGAAGATTTAGCACCCAAAGCTAAAACTACCCCAACGTCCGATTTGTCTCCCTGCATTTTCACTGTTCAGAGACAGGGGGATAGAAAATCATCCTCCGGTTAATCTCAAATCCCTCTCTGTTCTTCTTAACAAAGAACCCCCTGACTCTTAAGGTTGAATTACTGCAGCGCAAAAAAGAGACAGCGCTGCAACCAAATTAAGGAGGGTCTTATGAGCACATCCCATCAGAAGCAACCTCTCAGCCGCCGTCGTTTCGTCATTGGATCGAGCGCCCTAGCGGCTGCCGCGTTCTCGGGCGGACTCTGGGGATGCGCATCCGGGGAGCAGCCTGGATCAAATGCCACGCCCGGTTCCGCCGATCAAAACATTGCCGATATCGTGCTCCGCAACGGCCATGTGCAGACCATGGTGTCAGAAAGCGATGTTGCATCAGCCGTCGCTATCGCGGGCAACAAGATCGTGTACGTGGGCGACGATTCGGGCATCGATGCTTTCGTAGGAGACAAGACTCAAGTCATCGACCTCGATGGCAAGTTCGTCTCCCCCGGCTTCATTGACGGCCACATCCACGCCCCCGCCAACTGGTTCAACGCCCTCTTCCAGATCGACCTGACGGGGCTTACCACCAACGAGGAATACCTCGAGGCAATCCGCGCCTTCGTGGAAGACCATCCCGACGAGGAGGGCTACATCGGAGCGCCTTTCATGCTCAATGCCTACCAGCTTCCCGACGGCTCGAATCCCGGGCCCTCGAAAGAAGATCTAGATGCCATCTGCCCCGATAAGCCCATTCTCATCCACGACGTCTCCTACCACGCCGCTTGGGTCAATTCCAAGGCCCTCGAAATGGCTGGCGTAACTGCCGACACCCCCGACCCAGAAGGCGGCCTGTTCTATCGCAATGAGAAGGGAGAGCCTTCGGGGTGCGTCTCCGATGCCGCCAAGGGAATTGTATTCGCCATCATGCCCAACACCATGACCAACGATAAGCTGAAAAAGGCCATGCGCAAATTCATGAAGGAAGCAAACTCCTATGGCATAACCGGCATTACAAATATCACCCAAGGCGGTCTTGATATTATCGACATGTATCACAAGTTGGAGGACGAGGGCAATTTGACCCTGCGTATGCGCGTCGTCCCCACCATGAAAGAAGGCCGCACCTATGACGAGGTGCTTTCCGCCATCAAGTCCTACAACGACTCCGCCACAGACATGATTTCTTCGAATACCGTGAAGATTTTCTACGACGGAGTGACCGAAAGAGGCACCGCCGTCTTCCTGGAACCCTACCAGGAATCAACGGGACTCGGTGATCATTGGTGCGGCGAACCCATCTGGTCTCAGGAAGACTTTACCCGTCTTGTACACGACTTTGATGCAGAAGGCGTTCAGGTGCACGTGCACGCCATGGGCGACGGCGCCGTTCACGGCACCCTTGATGCCTTCGAGGAGGCTCGGGCGACCAATGGGAAGCGCGACGCGCGGCACACGATCACCCACGTATGCGCCATTACCGATGAGGATATCCAGCGCATGGCCGATTTGGATGTAGTGGCGAATCTCCAATTCCTGATGATGTACCACGATGATCTCATGGACCTGGAGCGCGCCTATATCGGCGACAAGCGCGCCATGGCGTTGTACCCAACAAAGCACTTGGCCGAGGCAGGCATCTGCATCAGCGGCTCCTCAGACGCCCCCGTCATTCCATTTGCCCCGCTCGATGCGATCGAGGTTGGCGTTACCCGCAACTCGCCCTATCCCGAGGAAGAGGACACCGACATGACCCGCTGGCCCGAACAGGGGCTCACAGCCTACCAGCTGCTCGAGGCCTACACCAAGAACGACGCCTACCAGAACTTCATGGACGATATTATCGGCACCGTTGAAGTAGGCAAGTTCGCCGATCTCGTCGTGCTGGACACCAACATTCTCGAAGCCGATGCCAAGGCCATCTCCGACACGCGCGTGATCTACACCATCTCCGACGGCCGCATCGTCTACAAGGGATAGAACCACGCCAAAAGGTGCCAGCAATACAGAACGGCTCACAAACCCTCGAACACAAGCCCCCGCGGCTCTGCGGTCATTAGTCCCGCAGAGCCGCGGGGGCCAATCTATGCGACTTCGCAGTCCTTACCGGCACTGCGGCAATACGCAAACACGCAGTATCCCGAAAGGGCTTCTCGCTCTCCAATTTGCTTTAGCGCACTTTACTACCGGCGAGAAAATCAGGTACTACCGTAAGCTTCGCGGGCTCTATCAGGGAGAGCTGGGCGAGAAAATCGGCGTCTCCGAGGGCGCGAACCGTCACTATGAGACGAATTTCAGGACTCCCAAGCAGCCTCAGGTGGAAGCCATCGCCGAAGCTCTCGACATCTCTCCGCTTGCCTGTTGGACTTCAGGGTAGAGAACGCCCGAGACCTCCTGGGCCTCCTTCTGCAGCTGGAGGACGAGTTCGGCATCGTGCCTGTCGAGAATGGATCGGGCCTTTCAATCGATGTATCTGCCGAGAAGGCGCCCGCCGCTGCCCGGCCTCCCTCAGGGTCTCAACGTACATAAGGTCGACGGCCAGCCCCCCTCAGCTCGATCCCCGCCCTAAGCCTCGGTCTGCTAGTCGTGTGCCTGTTCACCTAGGAGAAAGCATGCCAAAGGCAGCGCTGGACCATGGTTTGCGGCCAGGTCTCGCGCACGCCCCTGGAGAACCCGCCGTCGGGGGCGAGCGTGGGCCAGACCTCCCGGAACTCGGCCGTCCTGCTCCTGAAGGCCCGCCCGCCGCAGTAGGGACAATAGACGGTCTTCATGGGCACCTCTTCCGAAAGGGTTTTTAACGGTTCCGGAAAAGGTTATCTGCCTGCGGGAACGATAGGCAACCGGACACACATTCTGTCCGAGCGGTTAAAAGCGGGCACGGAATTCAAACGGCTGAAAAAGGGGCATCGACCTGTGCCGATGCCCCCAACGTGGACACACATTTTGTCCTATAAGCCTTAGCCAACAGATTGCCTGCACAAAAAACATGGCCACCCGCAAAGGGTGGCCATGTAGATTTTATCTGCAAGAAATCTTTTGCGTGCGTGGTGTGCTTTCGCGCATTCAGTCATGCGCGCCTTCGCGCTTTCACACTCTAGCACGTTCATGCGTCCACGCTTTCCGCATTCTCGCGTTCGCGCTTTCGTACTGGTCTATTCGCCTGTACGAATTACCACGTGCGGGAATTCATCTGGCGGAACTGAGCAACGGTTGGAGCGTGCGAATTCATGCCGCCGTCAACGTTAATGATCTGTCCTGTGGTGTAGGTACTTTCATCGGAGCCAAAATATACGGCTGCATGAGCAATGTCTTCTGGGCAACCGTAGCGGTTAACCATGATGCTACCCAAGAAGATATCTTTGAGCATCTGAGGAACCTTCGCCTCGTTTTCTGGCGTAACAATCAAGCCTGGACGGATGCAATTGCAGCGGATGTTGTCTTTGCCGTATTGCAAGGCAACGTATTGCGTGAAGATGTCTACGCCCGCCTTGGCGCATGCATAAGCGGTAGAACCTAAGTCGCCTGCACATGATGCCATAGAGCCAATGTTTACGATTGCGCCGCCACCAATTTCTTTCATGTAGGGGATAGCGCACTTCGTTGCATAGAAGGTGCCGCGCAGGTCGCTTTCCAAAATAGCGTCCCACATTTCAAGGGTGAGCTCGTCAACACGACCGTCCTTGAGGGCAACGTTTGCTGCATTGTTTACCAAAATATCGAGCTTGCCGTATTGCTCTACAGTGTCTGCAATAAGCGCTTCGATGCTTGCTGGTTCGGTAATGTCGAAATAGTGGAAGCTTGCCTTGCCGCCTGCTTCAACAATTTGATCAACTACAACTTGGCCTTTTTCGGCACGACGACCACTAATAACAACCGTTGCGCCCTCGGCTGCGTATACCTTTGCGATACCGATGCCAATGCCGCTGGTGGAACCCGTTACGATAGCAACTTTGCCTTCGAGTCTACCCATTGTGTTCCCTTTCTCGTTCAAATAATCGATAAGGTATTTGTATTCCTTTTTTGCGTGTTTGTGAATATTTGCATAGAAAAAGCGGATGGCAGGCGTGTGGATTTCGGCAGGAAGGGAAGGGGCCGGCCGCGTTGCGTGCACTGCCGTATTCTTTTCTGCAGGAAAATATGTTGAGCTGCTCGTTTTTCTGTTTGAATAGTAGACAGATTCAGCATGGTCAGAGGCTGCTAGCAAACAATTTACCCCCTCAACAAAACGCTTGCTCTCTGACATGCCATGCTCGCGCACAAAGTTGGGGCCTTCCCAGACGGGAAGGCCCCTTTGCTGATTATCTTAGCGCTTCATTTCAATGGAGCTGCACCAATGGTATCCGTGCTTATTTATAGTTGTTGCGCTTTCTGAACGTGAAGAGCGCCCCAGCACCAGCCGTAAGTACAACAGCGCAGATGCCCATCAGGTACAGGGCGGCGCTATCGCCGGTGTGAGGGAGATTGGATACAGACTTATCGGAGTTGCCCTCGACGATGGTCAGCTTGGCATCGTCGATGTTCACGATGAACTGGTCGGTCACATCGTTGCCCTCGGCATCGGTCACGACCGCCTGACCGCTTTTCGTTACAGGGTACTCGCCTGCATCGGTGCCCGTTGCAGAAGCCTCAACACCGGAAACGTAGAAGGTCTGACCATTGATCTGGAACTCCAGGGTCTCGAAACCAGATACGGACTTCTCGGTGCCGTCGTAGGTAGCGGACTTGGAATTGGGAGTGAGGGTGATCTGGTACTTCTCGCTACGGTCGGTAACGGTCAGGGTTCCATACGTCTTGTTGATCTGATAGTTGTCCAGATTGGTTCCCTCGTTGGGGATGCATTCGAATGTATTCTCAGAGGCGCCGACGATCTTCTGCGAGCCGGCGAAAGAATAGGTGGCACCTTGGCCATCGACCCAACCAGTGCCCCAGGCAGCCTCCCCAACGGTGACCTCGTGATTGGTCAAGGGCTTGCCGTCGTACTCCTTGGAACCACTCGCGGAGGTCAGGGTGACCGGACGCTTTTCGACCCTCAAGACACCATAACGTATGGAAATATTGTAGTGTTTCTCGAAGTATTCCTCACTACCTAAAGGTAACACTACGTCAAACGTATTTTCCGATTCGCCAGCATTCGTCTGAGACCCGGTAATATTGAATCGAACTCCGTCTTCGTCAAGAGGAGCCCAACCGTCCCCATCGACACTAATTCCTCCGATAGTAAGAGGGGTGCCGTCATAGATCTTGTAGTCGCTCGAGGAAGACAACCTTACGTCACGCTTTGTAATCTCGATTTCGAAGCGTTCCTCATCCGCATCACCCCCCGAAACCATCAAAGTCACGTGGCCGAGTTCAGTTCCCGTTACAGAAACGGTCTGCCCATTAGGCGATTTGTCAATACTCGAGATTTCGATAGCTCCACCGTCCTCAGAGGACCAAGTCCAATTATATTCAGACCTTGATGTTCCATTGGTATATTGCGCAGTCATGTAGTACTTAATCTGATTTGGGCCACTGATTGCAGGGGCATCAGCGAAAGCTGCAACGGGTAGAAAAGATGCTGCCAGCACTGCCGCCAGCATCACCCTCGCAAATCTTTTCGCAAGCGATTGGGAGAGAACTGCAGTTTCGACCTCTCCCCATTTGGAGAATTTGGAATCCATGAAGCTCATGTCTGCTCCAATCGCATCGAATTGAACCAACGTAAAACGCAACACGACGTACAGTGTGTTGCTGCGTTTTTTCGATTTGGTAAAGAATAACCGAATCTTTGTTGGCTATGCGTCGTTTGAATGTAATTACCCCTCTAATAAATCATATTTGTTACTTTTCAGCACCACCAAACCAGATTCTGCCTCCTTCGAATTAGGCACCCACCCCATCAAGACCACGAAGCATCCCCGTCCAGAGCAAGCCCGAGCCGAGCAAGGGCCATGCCCGAAAATAATTCTTTGTTAACATGAAATGCAATGTTGCAATAGGGAACGCACGCTTGAACTGGAGGATACGATGAAGATACAGGCTAAAGAGACCTTGGCCAGGCGCCGGACGGTTTTCGTCCTCACGCTCGCAGCCATAGTCGGCGTTTGCGCTTTCACCTTCTCCGGCACCCAGAATTACGCCTGGGCTGAAGACGAAGGACCCATTGCCACTTGGAATAGCGCCCCAGAGCCGGGAGTTGGCGGCGTTCCAGCAACAGCTGGAAAGAACCTTACGCTTGAAATAAAACGAGCTAGCTCGAGCGATGACCTGGAAGCCTTCATCATGAATAACGGCAACGATCCAATTCCCCCATCTGTCCTTAAGCTGACAACGGAAGAGGGATCGGTATTAACCGCCCGTTTTGTTTCACCTATTTCTCCTACCGATCAATCAGGATCTTCCATTGAAGGCTCGGATGCCAATACCCGATTCACTAAAGCAGAGCTTTATGAAACCGTCACCGTGACCTTCAATATGAACAGCCACGGAACCCAGATCGACCCCATTACGGTCGAGAAGGGGACATCCGTTACCCTGCCCCAGCCCACAGACCCGAATTATGACTTCGGCGGCTGGTTCACCGATGAGAGCCTCACCACCTCGTTCAACGGCACCGCCGCTACGAGCATGACCGTCTACGCCAAATGGACCAAAAAGGAAAAGGTCACCGTTTGGGACTGCGGACGATTTCTTGGACCGTTACGCGGCCCTTCCCAGCGCGGCGCGGAACTCGGCCGGCGTGCGGCCGCCGAGCGCATCGCTGCGCCTCTCCGTATTGTATC